>JANQDY010000185.1 GCA_028278625.1 Thermodesulfobacteriota bacterium | reverse complement strand
ATTCTTCTACTTTTATTTTCCCTGACTATTTCCGGGTAGGTAGACTATCTTGGGATTTTGGATAGGACTTAGGGGAAATTTGCGCGCTTATCTACACCGAGCTTTTTTCTTTCTTTTTGAAGCTTTTTTGGTTGCCATTGCTTGGATTGGGGCGGTGATTTTTTCGTAGAGAGAGAAAAGGTATTCGACCCTGTTGAGTTCCGTTGTGAAGGCTTGTGGTCGGTAGCACTTATCCACAGCCTTATCAAGCCGTTGATGAGCTTTGCGGAGATCTTGGGGCATTGTCAGAGGGTCATACAGATCCGATAAGGTGCTGTCTGGATATTTTTCTCGGACATCGATAACTGATTGGGCTGATTTCTCAACGGGCTCAGTTTGCTTTTCTGTAGGTTTTTCCGGCCAAGGAAAATTATTGTACACAATCCCGATTGAATACCTATAGTCACTTTTGAGCCTTCCCGCGACGTACCGCATCCAAGCCATGTGCATGGAAGAAGACAATACGCCAAAATGATACAGAGAAGCAGATCCCGTAATGTTCACCAGGTTGCTTGCAATGACATCAGGAGGCATGAAACCGATGGGGATATACTCTCTACGTTCAGAAGAAACCCCTGGAATGACTAAGAAATTTCCTTTTGGCATATTTTCAACGTGAAATCGTGTTGGTGTCTTAGCAAGCTTTCGTGTTGGGGCACTTTTACTGGCTTCTCTATATTTCTTTACAAGGTCCACTCGCTTCAAAGCTTCCGGCATCTTACGAAGGTCATTAGGTGGGCAGTCGCCCAGCCAGAGGCACCATCTTTCATTACTGTTAAGAAATTCCTGAGCACCCACCCAACGCCGGAAATACTTCTCTGCATGGGGTTCTTTGATAAGAAAATATTCTTTTTCATGAGGTAAAAACAAATAATTTCCACCATCTATCGGCTTATTGCCAATACCCAAAGAAGGAATATCGCATATTGGCTTACTGCGGTTCGGAAGGGTTACCGAAGGACCGTCAACAAGGTAAGGGTTAATATTCTGAGCGGAAATCTTTCTCGGTTCAGATTTAGGAGTTTCATAGTCATATATGAATTTCTTTTTTCTGCTAAACTGTGAAAATCCAATGATTACGCAGTGAACCGCAGCTTTGCCTCTCGCTTCGCTAGTCCACTGAAAAGTTCTGTGGCAGAAATTGATATATACCCCTCTCCTGTTGATTAACTCAGACCAGAGGACATCTACCTGTTCGCCTTGGGTGATAGAATTGGTTGATACGAAGCCGACTTCAATTTTTGTGTCTTGTATGAATTTTGAAGCGATCAGATACCATGCAGTTACATAATCCAGGATGCCGGATCTTTTTATTCCAGAAGCAACGCTTTTTACCTCGGAACGTTGCTCTTTTGATTGATATTTTGATCCGCCAAATGGGGGGTTGCCAAGGATATAGTTCAATTCAGTAGGATCTACAAAATTCTCCCAAGAAACTTCTAATGCGTTTCCATAAAATATGTGTGGAGCCGTTGTCAAAGGTAGCCGGACAAAGTAGAGGCCGAAAGCTTCACTGACCAAAAGATTCATCTGATGGTCTGTTAGCCATAGAGCTGTTTGTGCTATTTGTGATGGAAATTCCTCAATTTCAATCCCGTAGAATTGATCGACATTGACCTTTACGAGTTCCTTGATACTGATGACTGTTTGACGCTGACCTGTTATGTCTTTTGGAAAAAGTGCTTTGAGGACTTCGAGTTCTAAATGTCGAAGTTCTCGGTAGGTAATCACAAGGAAATTTCCGCAACCGCAGGCAGGATCGAAGAAAATAAGAGAAGCCAATTTGTTGTGGAACTCAATTAATTTTTTTCTGTTTTTTTTGCACTTCTTGAATTCTTCCCAGAGACCATCAAGAAAGAGTGGCTTTACGACTTTCAGGATATTGGCTTCTTCGGTGTAGTGTGCACCTAAATTCCTACGTAGCTCTGTATCCATTACGCCTTGAAAAAGAGAGCCGAACATAGCTGGGGAGATGTAGCTCCAGTTCAAAGTTGTGGCATCGAGCAAGGACTGCCGCATTTCGCTGTTAAAGCTTGAAATCGGAAGTTGCTCCTCAAATAGTTTGCCGTTTATGTATGCGAAATCAGCAAAGTGCTGAGGAAGGGTTTTCTGCCTTTTATCCTCTGGCTGATTAAGAGTCTGAAACAATTGAGCCAGGACCATACCTAAATCAGAACCGTCTTCTCTGGTGTAATTTATCAGCAAGTCACGAAACAGGCTCCTTTCAAAAACGCCTGTATCCTCTGAAAACAGGCAAAACACTAGGCGAACCAGCATTACCTCTAAATCATGTCCTTCATATCCTTCTTTTTTGAGTTTGTCGTGCAGCTTAGCCATTTTTTCGGCTGCTTCGATGTTCACGGGGTCTTCAGCGACAACAGTCGTTTTTTGATAGCCAGCAATAAAGCCAAAAAGTTCAAGGTTATCAGGCAGTTCATCTATTGTAAACTGTGCAATTATTTCACCGTCTTGTTCCAGGTCGTACATGCGGAAGTTAGCGAAATCGCAGACGATGATGTATCGGGGCAGTTCTTCATCTTTCAGTCCGGGAAAATAGTCGGTCGCTTGACTGTGGGCACGATCAAGGTCTTTGCCCCTCGATTTATGTTCTATTAGGAGGGTGCCTTTCCAGAGGAGGTCGATAAATCCGTATTTTCCAGAAGATTTGTGAACTCTTTTTTCGAAGGTGGCTACTCGGCGTCGGGAAACGCCGAAGACTTGAAAGAATTCATCCCAAAAAGACTTTGCCTCTGCATTTTCGTCAATTTCATTTTTCCACTCGTTGACGAATGCATAAGCCCGATTACGGATCTCATTCCATGAAATGGGCATGCAAGAATTAACTCCGTTAGGGATTGAAGAAACAGAATTATTATTTTATGGTGACTCTACTCGTAGGCAAATATTATGTCAATGTTGATGGAGCCAAAAAGCCATGAAAAACACCACCCGATTGCTGCTAACCCTAACCCTGTCGTTCCTGTTCGTTGCCCCGTGTCATGCGGGTGATAGGGGTAATACGACGAATGATTCGTTTAACAAGGCAAAGAAATTCCTTTTGCGGGAGGTGTATCGGGATCACAGGGTCTCTTTTTATTGTGGTTGTCCGTTCAGCGAAAAAAAGCGGATTCTTCCGTGCGATAATTACACACCGAAAAAGGAAGGCAAGAGAGCACACCGTTTGGAGTGGGAGCATGTTGTTCCTGCTCATGCTTTCGGTCAAAGTTTCCGTGAATGGAGGGATGGCCACCCGGAATGTGTTGATGGGAAAGGAAGATCGTTCAAAGGACGAAACTGTGCGAAGAAGATGGCCATCCCATTCAGGTACATGGAATCAGACATGTACAATTTGGTGGCGGCCATCGGAGAAATCAACGGTCTCAGATCAAATTACAGCTACGCCATGATTCCGGGCGAAAAAAGACAATTCGGAAAATGCGACATGGAGATATCTGGTCGGAAAGCTGAACCACCGCCCAACAAAAGAGGAGACATCGCCAGAACATATTTTTACATGAACTGGGCATACCCAGGACGAGGAATAATCAGCAAAAAGAACCGCAAACTATTCGAAGCCTGGAACAAACAAGACCCCGTCGATGAATGGGAATGCGAAAGAAACAGGCGGATTGAGAAAATACAGGGCAACGAAAATCCGTTCGTGAAAAAAGCATGTGCTGAAATACAGAATTAGAGCCCTGATTTTTTTTTGTCTCTTAATCTCTGATGTCAATTCAAACAGTTACGATCTAGCCTCCAAATGATTTTTCACGCCTATCACTGTTTCACAGTTTGCGGTTCCCAATCACTGAGAGTTATTTACATCATATATCACCTCCGGTGCCTACACTAACATTCTGCAATCTACCCCAGTGTTCTGCAACACCTGCTGGTTATAGGTTTAATTCAGTTTTTAAAGGGAAGGTGCTACAAAAAAAAAACGGTTTGTATGTACATTGATTCATAAATGCTCCTGCGTTTTTTTGTAGTTTAAAAAACCTTTTCCAATTGTCGTTTTCCTCACTAGATTCTTTAATAAATTCCTCTCTCCTTCTTTTTAGTGAAGGTTTGGTTTCCAGCAATAAATCTAGATATTTACTATTTAAGTAAGCAAAAATTTCAGGATGATTGAATAATCGAAATATACGAAATGCTTCACTATAAGCATAACGTGCTTTTTCTAAGTTATTGAAATTATTTTCGATCTTAAAACATAATTCAAAAACATTCCCAATATTAATTTGAGTAATAGCATAGTCTATTGGAGCCTTATCAACTTGAAATATTATTAAGGCTTCATCATAAAGCTGAATTGATTTTTCAAGATCATTTTCATCATTATTATTCAGTGTAGCATGTGTTACATATGCAATGCCAAGATTTCTTTGTAATGATGCATGTTTAAATGGAAATGATTTTTTGTTGTAAATTCGCATCGCGTTTTGAAAAAGACGTATCGCTAATTGAGCTTCTTCTTTATTCTTATTTATTTCTGAAAAATAAATATAAATATTGGCAAGATTATTTATTTCGGAAGCATATTCTTCTGGATAGGTTTCAATATTTAATATCTCTAAACATTCAGAGAAAAGACTTTTGGCTTTTTTCAAATTGGCAGTTTTATCTTTTGGAATATGATATAAATATGTTCTTAAGCCAAGAAACGCATATGTTTCTCCCATATTATTTTTCATTATCGCCTTATAATACTGATTAGATGTTTCTGATATGGCTTTTTCAAACGATTCAATAGCGTCAGAAGGACTTTTGTTTGGAATTACATCAAGCATACTGCGATGAGCGAGGGCAATATTGTTTTTTACAAAAGATATATTGGTAGATCGAGATCTTTCGTTTAAATTTATTAAAGCATTTCTGTAGTATTTCAAAGCCTTCATTAGGTTGTTTTCTTTGCTTCGAATTTGTGATATCTTATAATATGCAATTCCTAAATTATTATTAACATTTGCTATACTATTAGGATAGCCAATTTTAAAATATGTTTTTAGGGATTCATCAAAAAATACGATTGATTTTTTTAAATATTGTTCATTTCTATCTAATGATTTGCCTAAGTAACAAATGCCTATGCTATTATTTAAATATGCGTATATATCAGGATTGTCATCGCTAGAAACGAGTTCTAATATCTTTAAATAATTATCTAAAGCAGAATCAAATAGTCGATTGTCTAGCAGGCTATCTGAAATATTAATTTGACTAGCAATTTTATTGAGAAAACTATTACTAATATCTCTAGAATTCATTAGCTGCAATATAAATCCTCCAATAAATGCAGAAATAATTCCGCACAAGACTGCTATAATAATCCGATTCATCTTGTTCTTCACGATAAGTAGATCATCAGATTTGCTGTATATAATTCCACGATATTTCTTAAA
Source organism: Thermodesulfobacteriota bacterium (assembly GCA_028278625.1). Next base: position 54,499 of record JANQDY010000185.1, on the reverse strand, counting down.
TATTTTAACAAAAATAGGAATATAATGTTTAATCATAATTAAAATATATGAAAAAAATTATAAAAATGTGTCGATCGAATTATTCATGAAAATCTGTTTAGAAAAAAAAATATAGTTAAACCATAATAAATAGACTGGATTATGTCGAAAGTCTACTTCAATACGAATCGGATTGTTGTGTTTTCAGATATTAGATTTCATTATAACTAGTTCAATGCCTCACAGAGATATTCTTAGTGCGCACGGCAAACACACGCATACTATTTGCTCCTAAGGTTTTTAGGCCCAAATGGGTAATACCTCCTGAACTTATGAGCTTCGCTTTTTCACCTTCTGTTTCTGCTGTCCAGAAACGTATCTTGTCAGGAGTCTTCATCTTGACGAGCGAGGTCATATTGCTCGTCCCTAGGCCGACTTTAAGAAGAGTCTGATATTGTTTCGTATCTGGCATATGCCAGCCCCCGCCACCTACTGTTAATCTATCTATCCATGATTTTGCCTGAATCCAGTTCATCCTTACATCAGGGCCTGCTATCCATTCGAGGCCGGTCTTTTGATCCTCGATTATGCCGTTTCGATAGGCAATCAGATCTCCATCCCTTCCTATCTCATAGGTTTTGACAGAAACGATCGGTTTTGGTGGTTCTTTATTAGATATCATTTCTAAAAACTTGGCGAAATTTAGGAGGATTAAGATGATTCCTCCGATGAGTGTAACAACTGTAATGGCTTTTTTGAGGCCAAAAGATTTTTTCTTTTTTTCCGAATTTGAAAGCGCTTTGATACGCAACTTCGCTAGTTCTGCGAAAGTTGCATTTTCGCCGTAATCCTCAAGATATTTCCTGTACTCATCAGAGGATTGATTGGAATGCTCGCTTATTGCCCGCCAAAAATTTGCTTCGTCAACGTAGAGCTTCACATTTGACTGTGCATTTTTTTCAAGTTGGGGTTTTGAAGGAGCTGAGCACTTTTCGACAGCAGAAATTAGAAGTTCAAGAGATGAATCGTTTGGATTCCCATCCCATTCTTGCAGGTCAAGCGTATGCAATGATCTAAAGCCAATTGGAACGTTGCAGTCGTCCAATTTGACCGGAATCAATATGTCTCTGTCACGTGCCAGTGAAGCCTCGTCGACCACGAAATCAGATTCAACGGATAATTTTGACCAAAGTACGATTGCCGTTGTAGCTTTTTGTATGATCTCCGTTATCTCTTGTGAGAATCGGTCTCCAGGCAACAAGTCGATATCCCACCAAATGGAATATCCGCGATCTGCCAGTAATTGGGCAATGGCTTGAGCTTTCGGTCTTTCCTCACGTTTGTAGCTTATGAAAACGTCTATCATTTCAAGCAGTCTTTTCAATTAGTTAGGTTAAAGCCAAAAGGACAATTGAGCCATGGATAATAAGTTAAACTGTGAACATTTTGTTCTTTTAAGCGAGAGGTTAAATTTGTTTTTGGAAACCTGCCTGTGCATTTCCCAAATAAATATTTTGGGTTATAATATCAATAATTTAGAAAAAATCAATCTTTAGTCATATTATTTTCATGAATTCCTTTTCTTGTTTTGTGAGGGGGTAGGGTGGTTTTATTTGGATTGTTTGTGTCGTGGCCCTGCTGTGTGTGTGCTGCTATTTTTTGTGTTTGGTGGGTTGGTAGTCGGTGTTGTCCTTGTCTTTTTTGTTCGAGGTATTTGTCATATTGTGAGGCGTAGGTTGGTTCGGTTTGTGTCTTTTTTTTATGCTACTGACAATCAACGAATAGGCATTCCGTTCCCAGGCTTTCAGTCCAAAATTTTCAATCTTTGGATCATCCAAAAAGGGCATATTCTTGAAAGCGGTCGGTGTCACAAGAACACCACATGCTTCAGGCGGAAGGTCCAGTTTTTTCTTAATATCCAGATAAAATTCCCATTCCTTCTGATCCTCAACCTCCATGGACACTACTTTGCCAGGATTTTCGGAAACCAATTCATCCACCAGCAACAGCATGATCTCCAAAATGGTCTGCCAAAAGGATATGAGAACATCTTTTCCTTCCGATTCCCATCGGTATGCTTTTTTAAGAATAGCTTCTACTGATTCTTCTATTGATTTCATATAATTATTTTACATTCTCTTCGAAATATGCTTGTTTGTTGACGCAAAAGTGCCTGACCATTATAGTCGAGGAAAAGCCGCATATTCTGAATTTTGCCGTTAATCGAGAAAGAGGAAACCACCATGATTTCCAACCTTACATCCAACCAGAGATTATTCATAGGTTTTTTGATTCCCTTGACCCTTGTCCTGGTTAATTCCTTGATGGCTTACTTTCAGATACAGAGATACCACCAGATGATGGCTTATGAAATCGTTTCACTTCAGGAATCAGATTCAATCAAGAATGATCTTGGAAAAATGCTTGAAACATCAGATAAAATAGCAACTACCGCCAAGATGAGTATATTGCTTGTCTGTACGGTAAGTATTGTTCTTACGGTTTTGGTGGTGTTTCTGGTTGTGAGGTCGATTCAGGCTAAGGGTGGTGGGTGATGGACTTGTTCTGTTGGTTAATGGCGAAAATGGTGGTTTAATGCGGTTTTAACGGCAAAACTTGTAGGTTTTTGTTCTAAATGGCTGTTTTTGATTCTCAATTCGATATTTTATCAGGCATCAATGTCCGAAAACAAATTCTATACCCTGTCTGCGATTACAAACCGGCTTCAGCAAATCCTGGCGCCGCACATGTCCAAACGCTTCTGGGTTAAGGCCGAGATTTCATCCGGAAGGGAAAGGGGCGGGTCCTTTTACTGCGACCTAGTGGAAACTGATTCGAACGGCGCCGTCATTGCTCAGATGAGATGTTCTATCTGGAGCAGGGATCTTATCAACATACGGAATCAGTTCAAGACTTGTGACCTGGACCTGAAATTGGATGACGGGACATCGGTGGGGTTTGAATGCTCTCTTCAATATCATCCGAAATATGGCCTGTCGTTGAAAGTCGTGGGTGCCGATCCTGCCTTTGCCTTGGGTGAATTGGAACTTAGGAAAAAGGAAATCCTGGACAGGCTCACCAAAGAAGGGCTCCTGAATCCCAATAAAGAATTGGCTGTTCCAATGCTCCCCCAAAAGATCGGCTTGATTTCCAGCAAAGGAAGCGCCGCCTACAACGATGTCCTAAAGACTCTCACTTCAAACATTTTCGGTTTCAAAATATACGTTGCAGATGCCACCGTCCAAGGGATCAAAACAGAACCATCCGTGATCAAGGCTTTGGACAGTCTTGAAAAATTGAATGTGGAATTGGTTATCATTGCCAGGGGTGGTGGAAGCAAGACTGATCTCTTCTACCTCGATAACGAAGCCATCGCCAGGAGGATTGCTTCTTACAAAATACCCATCTGGACCGGGATTGGCCATGAGACGGACATCAGCATTCTTGATCATGTTGCCAATCAGTATTTCAAAACCCCGACCGCTGTTGCTGAAGAAATCCTTTCTCGGTTTGTTGAAATGAACCGTCACATAGAGGAAGCCAAAGACCGTTTCAAGTCATCCTGGAATTACCGTCTGGAAATGGAGAAAAGGTGGTTAGCGGAAGCAACAACCGGCATCAGGCAGGGGACTCGGAAGCTTTTGGATACCACAAAAACCGATTTGAAAAACAGGGCAAGCGGTCTCAAGTCATTCATCCTTGAGCGTCTTGGAAATGAAAAATCCAATCTTTCGGTCCAGAAGAGAAACCTGTCCACGACCCCTTTAAACACTATTCTGCTTTTTCGGGAAAGGCTTAAATACAAGCTCCAAGGCTTTCGTAATACCGCATACCAAAACCTTAAGGCGGAAAAGAAAGAATTTGAAAACCAAAAGAAACGTTTTCATCCTGACCGATTCACTAACCGCATAAACCGAGACAGGGTTTCCCTAGAGCACTTCAAAGACCAAATTATCCAGAAAGCAGGTCTTCAAATCAGTGCCAAGACTCAGCACTTGAATTATTTTAAGGATAGGTTTTCCAAAGAAAAAATCCTGTCCCGTATTGACAACGAAAGGCAACTGATTGGGAATAAGTACGGGACCATAAGAGCAGCGGACCCCCAAACCAGTTTGAAAAGGGGATTTTCATTATTGTATCGTGAAGATGGCGTTTTGATAAAATCAATATCCCAGGTGAAACCCGGAGTTTCCGTGATCACTGATTTGGCAGACGGACAGCTATCAAGTACTGTGAATTCCATCAAGGAGAAGAATCATGGCTGAGGCCCCCACAGAATATGAAACTGAAGACATTGATAATTTAACATATGAGCAGAAAGTTGAAAGACTTGATCAACTCCTAACCCGGCTTGACAATTCCGAAACCCCGATCGACAAACTGGCGGAAGATGTCAAGCTGGGCGCCAGGCTGATTAAGGAATTGGACAAGAAGCTGAAAGAGGTGGAAACTGAGGTCCGTGACGCTTTTAAAGAATTAGAAAGCAGCCAGGAAAATCAGGAGTAATAGTAATACAGCTGAGTTTGACATAAGACTTAGAATTATTCCGCTGAGGACCCATCTATGGCAATAACCAAAGCTTATTTGATTGAAACACTAATCAAGGAATCCGGTCTATCGAAAAGTGATGCCAAGGCCGCTGTGGAAGCCTTGCTCGAAACCATCAAACAGACACTGACATACGGTGAAAGCGTTATGATTAGTGGCTTCGGGAAATTTACTGTCAATGAAAAAAAGCAGCGAAAAGGCAGGAACCCGGCAACCGGCAACGCCCTCACGCTTGACGCCAGAAGGGTTGTGACATTCAAGTGTTCAAATATTCTCAGGGACAGAATGAATTCGGAAAAGGGAAATGGATGAACTGAAAAGCAAAGCCGAAGACGTTCTCAGAAATCATCTGTTACGTTGCTTCAACGACATTTTGGAAAAGTTCCCCGACCTGGCAGATATGTCAAAGGAAGATGCAGTTGAGCATTTGTTGAATCTCCGGAGGCAAAGGAAGATAAAAATAACCTTGAACACCGTTGACAATTTGATGAAAACCAAGATTGATTGGATTTCTTGATATTTTAATGTGTTGAAAGGCTAATCCAAGAGCGTTCAAAATGAAAAAAATCACATCATTCATAATAAGCCTAACCCTGGCATTCCTATTTGCCCTTCCCTGTCACGCTGGTGACAAAGGCAACACCACCAACGATTCTTTCAGCAAAGCCAAAAAGATGCTCGAAAGGAAGATCTATTACGATCACCGGACCACCTTCTATTGTGGTTGCCCATTCAACGATCAAAAACAAATCCTACCCTGTGACAACTACACTCCCAAAAAGGACGGCAAACGAGCCCACCGCCTGGAGTGGGAGCATATTGTACCGGCACATGCCTTTGGCCAAAGTTTCGGAGAATGGAGGGATGGTCATCCCGAATGCGTTACTCGAAAAGGAAAACCCTTTAAAGGACGTAATTGCGCTCGAAAAGTTGCCATCCCATTCAGGTACATGGAAGCGGATATGTACAACTTGGTCCCGGCCATTGGGGAAATCAATGGTCTACGTTCCAACTATAGCTACGCTATGATTCCCGGCGAGAAAAGAAAATTTGGGAAATGTGATATGGAAATCGAGGGCAGGAAGGCTGAACCTCCACCGGATAAGCGAGGAAATATTGCCCGAACCTATTTCTACATGGATTGGGCCTACCCTGGTCGTGGGGTGATCAGCAAGAAAAACCGAAAGCTATTTCAGGCATGGGACAAGGAAGACCCGGTTGACCAATGGGAATGCCAGAGGAGTAGAAGGATTGAGGGGATTCAGAAGAATGAAAACCCTTTTGTGAAGGAAGCGTGTCAGGAGAAGGGGATGTGGTGATGGGGGTTGAATATAGGAACCGAAGACAAAAACGATACTTTCTTCATGTGGGAAAAACCAAAACAGGGAAACCCAGGTACTATTTTTCAATGAAGACCCAGGGCCAACTTGCGGAAACGATTCCTGAAGGTTTTGAGATTTACGAGCATCCAGCCAATGGACAGGTTTTCCTTCGGAAGAAGGTTCGGCCAATCATCACGGAACTCGAAAAGAAGCTCGTTGAAAAAGAACTCAAGAAATTAGCCGGGCCAAGACTCTATATTACTGACGTAAAAGGAGATGAAATCACAATCTATCAGTCAAATGAGAATGTTGAAGACTTGAAGGAAATTTTCTGTAAGATAAGCCCTTTCCGGGACCCATCCAGAATTGAAAATATCATCAACAGGGAGATTACTTACTTTCCGATTTTGAAATTCATCCTGGATGACGAAAAGAAACGGACATTCGTTGTCAACAGGTATTGCTTTCGGGGTTCGATTGATGACTGGATCAATATAGGTGGGCCAATGCATTTGAAAGAGGCATCGGAAGCATTTCTACAGCATTTGGGCAAGGATTCTTTCTATGAATTGGTTTGATGCTCAAGGCCTGCAGGTGTAGACTATAACAGCCAAGGCGAAAGCGACTAAACTCAGAAAGACTGGTTGCAGGGATATGGTGATGGTCATTGGATGCACGAGTCGGACAATCTGGAAACAGGCGAAAGGGTATTGCTAGTGGAGAATGAAAAGTCTTTTGGAATTCAGCTATTATCCGAATCCATCGGGATTCCGATTGAAATCATATCCAATGATTATGAGGAATATCAAGCTACTGAAGGTACAGTCAACAGCTATCAAGAAATTGTTTTCAAGATCAAGGAGGAGGAACCTGACGACTGGGCTATAGGGATTCTATTTACCCTGTCCCTGATGTCTTTCACATTTGCTGCTCCGAGAGGGTATTCAGAAATCCATTTCATTCCCGACGAGGATTGGAATTTTGAATATTTTGTTAGAGGTCTTCAGTATAAATGGAAAAAGCTTTGTTTCACTTCAGATTATGTGTCAGGGAGGCTGATGAAGACTGATATTGATTTTGAGTCTGGAGGTACAGTCAAAATCACCACCAGAAACAGGGGTCGGGGTGCAGAGAGGTGGCTGACCCATTTGCAGGGGAAGAAACATATCAATGTTGTGAAATAGGAATCTCGTATCGGGCTTTCTTATGGCTATGTTTTTTTAAACGTTTTTTCCTTGATAAGAAAAGGCTATCCGGAAATTCTGAGACGCCTCCCCGCAAGGGTTAAGTGGCCAGGTAACCAATATGCCAATGTGCCTTTCTGTTCGGCCAGAACCCTTTTCCAGCCGAGAGGGCTCGTGGGGTAAATGAGATCCTGGGTGGCAATTAATCTAGGAACGACCGCAGCCACAGACATTCAAGATTTCTTATCGCAGGCGCAATGGGAAACAGGCATGTTACATTCTGGGCATATCTCTATGGAATCCGTGCATAACCCCCGTATTCTTCCCTTGAAATTCTCCAAGTTCTTGAAATGTTGGTTATACGTTTCCATGTAGATATCTTCTAAGGATTTGATAGCAGAATTATACTTTCTTCTAAGTGCACCCAATCTTCCAGCATAGTGTTTAATCGTAGCTCTCAACTCGACATCAGTAAAATGCCGAAGCCATCCATACTTTGCCGCCCAGCTTTTATTTAGTGTGTCTTTTTCCTTTTTAAGCTCTTTAGCAAGTGCCTTATTTTCTTTACTCTTAGCCCTAAGTTTTTCAATCCTTGCCTTATTGTTATTAATAATTGCCTTTAGGATTTCATCATCGGCTATTTTCCCGGAAAGCTCAGTGTTTTTTTGTTTGAGGGCTTCAATTTGTCGGATGCTAGCTGATATTTCCCTCATCAGGTCTTCATTCTCTTTCTCTTGATCGTCGAAGTATTCCTCCAGTATCTTGATATCGGCTTCATGCATTTCCCGGCGTTGTTCTATTAACTCGGTTAGGCCCTCCTTGACTTTTTTGAGTAAATCTTTTTCTTTCTCATTTTTCAAAAGAAGTTCCATTTCTCTTATAAGTTCTAGTAGTTCTGGTAGGTCTATGTCCATTGTAGCGCTCCGCTCCTTTCTCAGATAACGAAAATTTGGGTTTGAAGCATTTCCTTTCTATTAACCTGATCATTCCTCTAGTGAGAGAAAAATAACATCAAGACAGAAAGTTCGATTGTAAGCAGTGAGAAAAAATACCTTGAAATCAATTACGGGTCAAGGGCTTTTGAGAATCTATAAACGGAAGTTGCCTGCCAAAGAAAGTGTTTTTTTGCCAATGAAGTAAGTGTACGTGATAATCTCCCATCAATTTCCTCATATGAAATCCGGATCATATTTGTTAGTTCCGGCGATTGACTAAATCAATGGTCTGAAATCCAATTCCAACTAGGCTAAAACTCCTGGCGGTGTCGGGAGCGACGTTCAAGGTGGTTTCCGGTCAAAACTTTTGAGAAGTTATCCTTATTGCTGAGGCTCTGCACGACATGCCTGAACCTACCAACTTTTGAAAGTCCTTTTTAAGAGCATCGTAGGCATAGAGTGAGAGTTGGACGCAAGCTATGGACAGGGTGTGCCGGGAGCGATATTTTCATAGTATCGATCGAGCTTTCTGCAATTCTTAAAGACAGCCGATCGGTAGGCTTATGAGATAATAACATACTATAATGACACACTTTTCTTAGGCCCAAATATCTGGGGAAAAGGGAAAGGGTGTCAGAAGAATGGAACCACAATATCCATGGCTGTGTAAGAAGAAAAAACTCTTTTCATCAGCATAAAAGCCTTGACAATATAATAAATAAAATATATTATTTATCAATTTTTGGAGGACAAGATTCAATTTTGTGCAAGGGAAGGAAGATGAGGAATCTATCGAAATCTCCAAATGGTTTTAGACTTTCCTGGAAAAAGGGACTGGGGATGAGGCAATTCAAATTTGCCTTTCCAAAGGGCAAAAAACTGAAATCAGGCAAGAAAATAGTTGACAAAATATAGTATATAGTTTACATAAAAGCCATGCCTATTCGTGACACATATGTTTCCAGGGAAGTTTTCAAAATCCTTGAAGTAAATGCCCAGCAAATCCAATATTGGATGCTCAAAGGGATTTTTGAACCCCTTGACCGAGGTGGTGGTACCGGACACACTCGTACATTTTCATTTGCCAACATTATGGAGATTGGATTGACTCTGGAACTAGTGGAGGATGGGCTCAAATTGGATTCTGTGGCTTCAATTCTCAATAATCTATGGGAGAAGGAGGTCAGTTTTTTCAAATTGCCTGTAGGTAAACCGAAGAACCCCGAAAATCAGGAAATCCTGGCATATCGATTTGAAAAAGAAAATTCAGCGTTTAGGTTCGAGATTTTTCCATTCAAAAGAACAATGAAGAAATTAAGATTTTTTTATGATGAAGGATGTCGTGCTAACTCGATAAATCTGGACGTGCTCAAAGCTGATTTGATCAAGAAAATTGAGAGCAATATGTAATTTTTTTGAGCTGTAAAATATAAAAGTTATAGTATATACTGCATAGTATAAATTGTCTGTCAGTTTGATGTTTCTTGGTTCTTTAAAAACCAAATACCGGCTTTACAATACATGAGGCCTGCGTGGCATAGGGCAGGAGCGAGTAAGCCAAAAAACCGCTCAATGAGTGGCGCCGGAGCCGAGGATAACACCCTGGCTGAAATGGTGTGTAAGTGGAGGCAGGCGCTTGCGTTGCTGAAGGCGCCGAGAGCCCCCTGGATTCCGGGGACCCGGAAGGGTTGAATGCAGGTAGGAGAAGGGACCGAAAACCTTTGTGTCTATAAGGAGGTAAGAAAGAAAGATTCTATAGAGCTAACAATCTGAGAATCGCACAACCCCGTATCTATATTGGGAGTACTCATCTGGGACTAGGATGGTCTCTATTGAAAAAGGAGGAAATAGGATTTCCATTTGATTCAATTCGAAATGGACCCAACAATTAGGAGCAAAGACTATGAATGAGTTGATAACATGTGATGATGTCTGTTCCAGACTCAAGTTGAAGAAGCAAAGCGTCTATAACATGATCCACCGGGGGGAATTTATCCTCAACAAACATTATTTCAAGCCTACAAAAAGAATCCTGCTATTCGATTGGGATGCCCTCAAAGACTGGCTTCGGGGGACTAAGGCCAAAGGCAACTCGACTTCAAATCGAATCCCTGGGAATTCCCGTCATGGGGAGCCCAGGAAAATCAAAAACCAGTCACGCTGTCTGATCAATATATAAACCATCCCTCTTTCATTATCCGCCTTTTTGAGGTAGACTGATCTTCGGTGAAAATCAGAGAGGGGAGGTGATAATTCTAGGAGGGCGACATGAGTGTAAGGAATGAAGCTCTGGCAAAGGTTGTTCGATTTCCATCGGAAATCAAGAAATCTAAAGAGGCTCGAAAGACCGGCTTGAACCGGAATAAGAAAGGTTCAGTACGAAAAATTGTTGGAAAAGTCTATGTGGACTTTGTCTATCTCGGGGAGAGGGTCCGAGAATCTTCAGGCCTCGTCTGGAACGACCAAAATGCTAAGGAAGTCAGAAAGCAACTTGATAGGATCATCTTTGCTATCGAGTCCAGAGAGTTCAAGTTCGCCGATGTCTTTCCGAACAGCAAGAAGATGGATCATTTCCGTGAAAAGGAGAGGGCGCTTCAAGGATCTGCCGAATCACCAGAAGATGTCCTTTTCGACGACCATGCGAGGATATGGTATCGGCTCTTTAAGGACTCAGGAAGGGTGGCAGAGCGAACCCTTCTAGGGTACAGGCGGCATATCGAGCTCTATTTGATTCCCTTTTTTGGGAAAATGGTTTTTCGGGATTTGAACAAGAGTGTTTTTGATAATTTCGTCTCTTGGGCCAAAGAACAGCAGTTCAGGAAGAAGCCGGTCAGCAATACGACCATCAACAAGATTTTTGTGCCGATGAAGATGATTTGTAAGGATGCTGCTGTCGTTTACAATTGGGGTAGCGGGTACAACCCTTTCTTTGGTTTCAAGAAACTTCCAGAGGATGATCCCTATGAGAAGATTCTCCCCTTTTCGATTCAAGAACAGGAGAGACTGATGGCCAAAATGCCGGATCATTGGAAACCCTATTTCCGATTTGCGTTTTCCTCTGGTTTGCGGCAAGGAGAGCAAATCGGTTTGAAACCCGAAGATATCGACTGGAAGAAGGGTCTATTGAAAATACGCCGAGCGGTTACTTTGGATGAGCAAAGCAGGATTATCGAAGGGCCTACAAAGAACCGCTACAGCAGAAGGACCATCAAGCTTACGAAATCCATGATTGAACCCTTGAAGGCTCAGGAAGAAATTCATGACCGCTTTGAATCTGAATACTTTTTCTGTACTACACAAGGTAGTCGTGTTCATCCAAGCAACCTTCGTCAGCGTGTTTGGCTTCCCTCATTGAAGAAGGCAGGGTGTAAGGCTCGGGAAATGAAGCAGACCAGACACAGTTTCGCCACGGTTGCTATAGGCTGCGGGGAGAATCCCCTTTGGATTGCGAAAGTCATGGGACATAGAAATACAGAAATGATCATCAAAGTTTACAGTCGCTATGTCGAGGATCAGATTGGTTCCGAAGATGGCAAAAGCTTGGATAGGGCATTTCAGGGAACTTCAGGGAATGCGGGGTAAGAACAGGTAATATGGATTTATGGCAAAATTATGGCAAAACAGTTGCCAAAAAAGAAAAAAGGACCTAGCCAAAATAGCTAAGTCCTTGAATTTACTGGCGCGCCCAGCAAGATTCGAACTTGCGACCTACGGATTCGTAGTCCGTCACTCTATCCAGCTGAGCTATGGGCGCATTCGAGAAACAATCTGTATATCAGAGACCGTTTGATCTGGCAACCACTATTTCGACAAAAAATCTTCCTTTAGCAGTATCGATGGACAATGGTCTCTATGATGCCGGTGGTTGAGTAGCCTTTAAGAAAGGGAATCCTTCGGACTTCCCCACCGTTTGCCTTTACCACGTCGGCCCCGATGATCCGGTCCTCCTGCCAGTCCCCCCCTTTCACCAGAACATGGGGGAGGAGGTGTCGGATGACATTATATGGGTTGTCTTCATCAAAGATCACGATACAGCTGACGCTTTCAAAGGCCGCCAGCAGTTCCGCGCGCACGGCCTGGGGGAATATGGGCCTTTTATCTCCTTTGATGGTTTTTACTGAAACGTCGCTGTTAAGGCCGACGATGAGGAAGTCACCCAGTTCCCGGGCGGCATGGAGATATCGGGCATGTCCAGGGTGCAGGATGTCGAAACAACCGTTGGTGAAAACGATCCGCTTGCCTGCATCTTTGAGGTTCCGGCAATTCTCCATTGCTTTATCAAGGGTGCATATTTTGTCGAGATAAGTCTCCATGACCGCTCCTTCACAAAACCGCCTTGGCCAGGGTGACGCAGAAAACAGCTTTGGCGCCGCCTGCCACCAAGACGCCGGCACATTCGTTCAGGGTGTTTCCGGTGGTTGACACGTCATCCACCAGAAGGATGTTTTTTCCCCGCACGCGATCGGTGTGTTTTAGATCAAACGCCTTCCGGACGTTTCTCCTTCGCGCTTCCTTGGACAGTTTGGTCTGAGGAATTGTCGCCTTCACCCTCACAAGGGCAAAGGGGTCCAGTCTTCCGTTCAGATGCGTTGCCACCTGCTTTGCCAGCAGCATGCTCTGATTGAATCCCCGCTCCCTCAGCCGCTTTTTATGGAGGGGAACCGGCATGGTGATGAACGGCTCTTTAAGCGTAAACCGTGATTCTGTGAAATCGGCCAGAAGTGGCCCCAGGACATCGGCCACAAAGGTCTTCCGCCCATATTTGAGTTTTAGAATTGCATCGAGCAAAGGGCCTTCATACCGGTAGGGGGCGGAGGCGGCTTGATAGCGGGGTCTGGTTCTCAGGCAATCCTCGCAAGGATGGTTTTCGTTTGTATCGGAGCCAAAGGGTATCCCGCAGATGGTGCAGAAAGGGGGGGCTATGGCACTGAATCCGGATGTGCAGTTTCCGCACACGGCACCCGCCATGTTTTCCGCATCAAAGGGGGCCTGCCAGAGAAAATCGCCGCAGATCACGCATCGCGGTGGATAGATGATCTCTCTGAGCTGTTTCAGGGGATTCATTGGTCGCCGCTGCTGTCTTCTCTATATTCCCTTACGAAATCCTCAAAAGAGCACTCCCGGCTGATGCCGGGGCACGCCAGTTTTGCCAGATCCCAGGTCTCGGGGTCTGAAACATTGGCCGGGAAATAGGGCCAGAGTCGGCATCGGGCCGGTTTTACCGGATGAATGGTACACGCTTTTTCCTTTTTGAAAAAGATACAATAGTTGTCCCCGCCAACACCTGCATACACCTTCCCGTTGCGCGTTTCCGTATATTCCGCCAAAAACGCCGTAAGTTCAAGGCCCAGATGCGCCGCGATTCGCTTCTGTTCATGGCGTTTCATGAAGATGCCCCCGATACCGTGGCAGCATTCCCCGCACATTTTGCAGTCAAAGGCTTTCATTCACATTTGCTCCAATACCGTCACCCTTTCGGGATGCTTGCTGGATCAACTGATCCGTATTCCAGTCCACCAAAAGTCTTAAACGGGCGTCCACACCTTTCTTTTTGTAGACGATATGACCCTTTTCCGCCCCGTACTGGAAGAGGTCCCTGGTGGCGGCCACATCATCTTTGCAGTATTGGGCCAGTTTTTCCATTTCTCCCTCACGGAACCATTCAACCGCCTGAAGACCGTGGGCCGTCTTTCCCCGTCCCAGGGTTTCCGTTGCCAGATGGTCCAGTCCCAATCTGAATCCGAGCCGTTCATGAACATCCGCCAATATGTCGAAAGTGGGAAGGGTATGGAGGTTATGTTCGGTATAGGCCCCCAGGACCTTGTAATCAAACCCCTTGATATTAAAACCGATGATCAGGTCCCCCTTTTTCAGGTGATCCAAAAGATCGTCGATGCGATCTTCTTCAAAGGTCAGAAATCGCTTCCCCAGACTGTCAAAGAGGACCGCCACGCTGATCCGCATGAGGTGGGTGTTGCGCCATCCTCCCACCTCCTGGGCGGTCTTCTGGGTTTCGAGATCAAAGTAGAGGATTCTCGGACCCGCTGTTTCCTTCTCCTCTTCATCTTTTTGGGGCACAACAGGAAGAGGCGGTTCATCCTCTGTTTCGTTCGACATTTCGCTCATGGGAATGTGCCCCAAAAGCCCCTCAAGGATCAGTTGGGCCGCCATTTTGTCCAGGGGTTTGTTGCCGTTGCCGCACTTGGGCGAATGGATGCATGAGGGGCATCCGTCCTCACATTCACAGCTCTTTATGTGTTCACAGGTTTTGGTAAGGAGTTCCATGATGGTTTCAAAACCGCGTTGCGCCAGGCCCACACCTCCCGGATAGGCATCATAGATGAAGATGGCCGACTTTTCCACCTGGGGATGGTGGGGGTAGCAGATGCCGCCGATATCGTTACGGTCGCAGAGGGCAAACAAAGGGAACATCCCGATGGTGGCGTGTTCGATGGCGTGGATGCCGCCCATGAAATGAAGCCCTTTTCTTTCTATGAAACCCTTAATTATCGGTTCGATCTCCACCCAGAAGCCCGACGTCTCAAAGATCTGGGGCGGGAGATCCTCCAAAGGAAAAACGCCCATCAGCGCCTGCCCGGGAAGGGACCGTTTTTCGTAACCGGTAATGGTTTCCGTTACCTTCAACACCCCTTCCCGCACAATAAACTGCCCCTTTGGCCTGCTCCGGTGCACCTTGATGATTTCCGTTTCCTTTTCGCTGCGGGCTCGCGTGTAGTACTTTAACCTGGATCGATGCACCACCACGTCCTTTTTATCCGGAAACAGGCTTTCCACCTCATACTGCCGGGCCCGGTGCAGATAGATGGCGCCGGGATGGCACTCCTTGAAGGTCTTGAAGCCGTCCACCGTTCCGATGGCCTGGCCGGTTTCCCGCTCGAAAATGGTAAAGGTATCACCGGTACTTCTGATGTTGACGGTGAGTTGGGGATTTCGCCGGGTGGAAAACCACATGGGATCCCCCTCGGCGGTACGGCTCAGTACACCTTCCAGCTCCAGTTCTTCCAGGAGGGGGTGTAGATTCTCTGGCCAGTAATATTCGTCTTTCCGGGTGACCGGCAGTTCGGCCGCGGCGCAGACCAGATGGTCTTTGACCACATAGGGGTTGTTGGGATCCAGGATTGCGGCTTCAAAGGATCTCTCAAAGATTTCCCGGGGATGCTTCATGAAGTATTGATCCAGGGCGTCGGGCTTTCCCACCAGCAGGATCATCGATTCCCTGCCGGATCGGCCCACGCGCCCACCCCGCTGCCAGGTGTTGATGATGGTGCCCGGGTATCCCACCAGAAGGCAGATGTCCAGGTACCCGATATCGATACCCAGTTCCAGGGCGCTGGTGGATACAACCCCCAGAAGCTCCCCCCTTGCCAACCGCCTTTCAATGCGCCGCCTTTCGCTGGGCAGAAAACCGGCCCGATAAGAGCTGATTTTGTTGCGAATGGCGGGGGTCAGTTGTTGGACCCACAAATGGATCAACTCCGTCACTTTTCTGGCCTGGGCAAAGACAATGGTGCGGAATCCCCGCTTTACACATTCCGTAAAGAGCCTGGCCGAGGAGAAATTTGGGCTTCCCGCCGGATTGAGGAAGACCACGTGCTGTCCCGCTTTGGGGGCGCCCGTTGAACGGACCACTTCCAGTTCCTGCTGAATCAGGTGCTCTCCGAAGGGTTTCGGGTTGGCGACGGTGGCGGAAAGAAGGACAAATTGGGGATCGGACCCGTAGAAGCGACACAGGCGGCGGAGCCGTTTGATGATCTGGCTCAAATGGCTTCCGAAGATACCCCGGTAGGTGTGCACTTCGTCCAGTACCACCACCTGGAGGTTTTTAAAGAAGATTTCCCAGTTCTGATGGTGTGCCAGAATTCCCCGGTGCAGCATGTCGGGATTGGTGAATAGGATATGGGGAGGGGCCTTTCGAATCCTTTTTCGCTCCTGCGGCGTGGTGTCACCATCATAGACCGCCGCGCTCACGGAGAGGCTTTCCATTTGAAGCAGCCACTTTGAGAGGGTTTTATACTGATCATGCTCAAGGGCTTTCAAGGGGAAGAGGAAAAGGGCTCTGGCGTTATGGTTTCGAATGATCTTTTCGAGAGCCGACAGGGTATAAATCAGCGTTTTTCCGCTGGCTGTCTCCGTGGCCACCAGTATGTTTTTCCCGGCCCTCAGATGCTCCAGGGCTTCCACCTGATGGGTGTAAAGCCCCTTGATGTTGAGACCGTCCAGTCCCTTTTGAATATCCGAATGAAACCGAAGCGGCTTGCCGTATGCCCCTTTTCGGGGGGGAAGAAAATGCTCAAATACGATCGCCTTACCGAAATCGGTATCGGTTTTCAGGTTTTCAATGAATCGGGAAAGGTTCACGTTGCCTGTTTTTTTCAGGTTTCACGGTCCTCCGGGGCCTTTTTCCCGAATTTCTTCCGGAGGGCCTCGGTTATTTCTTCATCGCTTGCCTCGGTCCGGCCCGAAAGGGTCTTCTGAACCTTTTCATGGGTCTTTTTGAGGACGTCGCTCATAAACGTATCGTTTTCCACGCTCCAGGCGCTCCATCCGTCAATACCGATATACTCATCGTAAGAGGTTTCGTAATAGGGGTCATAAATTCTGACCCCTTTGTCTTCGTCATATTCGTATTTGACGAATTTTCCATCAAAAAGCGCAAAATCCTCATCTTTAAGCCCCAGCTCTCTCAAGATAGGTTTATGTTCTTCTTTTACGTCCATGTTCATTTACTCCTTAAATTCCCAGCCGTGCCTTGGCTGATGCCATTTTATCGTGACATCCCTCCCATTTTTCAAGCTGAATGTCGAGTTTGTTGGTCAGGTCCTTGTATTCAGTGAGAAGCGGCACGCTTTTTGTGTTGTCTTGGAAGATCTCCGGGTCGGCAAGGAGACCTTCAACTTCTTTTTGACGGTTCTCCAGCTGGCTGATGATGGTTTCCGTCCGTTCAAGCTCTTTTTGAATAGGCGCCAGAACATCGTGGATCCGCTGCCGCTTTATGGCTTCCTCTCTTTTATTATCTTTCCGGCTTTTTTTGGTTGGGGAATCGGTCCTGCCCTTGTCCTTCAGGGAGGCGGCTTTCTTTACGGGTTCAGGTGGTTTCCGCGGTATGGCGGCGGTATTTCCTTCCGTTTCCTCAAGGTGGCGGTAGTATTCATCGAGTGTGCCGGGGTATTCGATCAGCTCCTGATTCCGGATGTCCCAGATTTTTGTGGCCAGGCGGTTGACGAAAGACTGATTGTGAGAAACAAACAAAAGGGTTCCACCAAAGTCCGCCAAAGCGTCGATGAGCTTTTCGGAGCTTGCGATATCCAAATGGTTCGTGGGTTCGTCCATGAGCATGAAATTTCCCGGCTTTACCAGGAGTTTGGCCAGAGAGACCCTTGCTTTTTCACCGCCCGAAAGAACGCTGATCGGTTTGTCCACGTCATTGCCGGAAAAAAGAAACGCACCGCAGACCGATCTCACGAAGCCGATGCTGGCGTTGGGAACCGACTGATAGACCTCTTCCACCACGGTTTTCCGAGGATTTAGCAGATCCGAATGATGCTGTGCAAAATAGGCAAATTGCACCTGGTGGCCCAACAGAATTTCACCCCGGTCCGGCTCTAGTTCGCCGGCAACGGCGCGGAGCAGGGTGGTTTTTCCGCACCCGTTGGGACCGATGATTGCGATCCTTTCGCCTCTGCTCACCCTTGCATTTAAATGCTCATACAGGATGTTATCTCCAAACCATTTTGAGACATCACGGATGGCGACCACCTCTCCGCCGCTCCTTAATATGGATGGAAACGCGAATCGGATGGTCTTTTCCTTTCGATGGGTTTGGACCAGTTCCATCTTCTCCACCAGTTTGATCTTGCTCTGGGCCTGGCGGGCCTTGGTGGCTTTGGATCTGAATCGTTCAATGAATTTCTGGGCGTCTTTGATTTTCTGTTCCTGGTTTCGGGCCTTGTTTTCCAGGGACTTGATCTCTTCCTGGCGTGCGTTCAGGTAAAAATCATAATTGCCGCTGTAGGAGCGCATCCCTTCCCTTTCAAAGGAAATGGTGCGCCCGGTCTGACGGTTCAGGAATTCCCGGTCATGGGAGACCAGAATCATGGCGCCCTTGAAACCTTGAAGAAATGTTTCCAGCCACCGGACAGAAGGCATGTCCAGGTGATTGGTCGGCTCGTCCAGAAGGAGGAGGTCCGGTTTCTGGTATAACAGCGCAGCCAGGGCTGCCCGCATTTTCCAGCCACCGCTCAATTCCGAGACCGGCTTTTGAAAATCCTTCAGGTCAAAGCCGAGACCCAGAAGGATCTTTTCGGCCTCATGGGGGGGGAAGTCCAGATTCAGGCGGTTGAGATCCTGGTGCAGGTCCCCAATCTCTTTGCCGAGGGTGCTTTGACCCAGCGCATCGGTTGCTTTCTCCAGAGCTCCTTCCGTTTCTTTCAGGGCATTTTCCAGTTCCAGACGACGCGGTACGGCATTTAAAACCGACCGGAGCAGCGTTCCCGATACGGTTTCCTGAATATCCTGAGGGAGATAGCCGATGCGGGCGTTTCGGGCAATTTTGATGTCACCCTCATCCGGGACAATTTCGCCCATGATGATGCGAAGCAGGGTGGTTTTTCCTGATCCGTTGGGCCCCACCAGACCGATCCGGTCTCCCGGATTGATTTGAAGACCTATCTGGTCGAAAATCTGCCTTTCAACGAAATTGAGGGAGATTTTGATGGCAGTAACAAGACTCATGGCTTTTTGAATTGATTTTTTGGGCATATATATAATGGTTGATCCTGAATTTGCAAGCGTCATTGATCTTCATATTCCGGGCGGTTTATGCTATGAGGCTAGAAGTATATCCCATAGGGCCTTTTTTGGCGGGAGTTTGTTGTTTGCCGGAAAATCCAGAAAGGAAATGGCCCGATCACCGATGGCGTCTGAAGCGAGGTTCGAGTGGTGACCAAACCTGTAGAGCGAAAGCTCGCCGCTATTCTGAGTGCGGATGTAACCGGTTACAGCCGTCTCATGGGAGAAGACGAAGCGGGAACGGTGCAGGCGATAAGGGCCTGTCGAAGAATCATGGCCGCGGTCATTGTGTCGGCACGGGGAAGAATTGTCGATTCTCCGGGAGATAATGTCCTGGCTGAGTTCGGCAGTGCGGTGGACGCTCTCGAAAGCGCCGTCACCATCCAGGATTCCCTCGAAAAAAAGAACGCCGGTTTGCCCGATGAGCGGAAAATGGTTTTCCGGATCGGGCTCAATATCGGTGACGTCATCGTTGAAGAGGGTGAAATCTACGGTGATGGCGTCAACATCGCCGCGAGACTGGAGGGACTGGCGGAGCCGGGAGGCATCTGTATCTCCGGCATGCTCTATGACCAGGTGAAACGAAAAGTCCGTTACCGATATGATTTCATGGGCCTGCAGAATGTCAAAAACATTGCTGAACCGGTTCGGGCCTATCGTGTCTACTGGAAAGATGCCGAAATTGCGGAAAAACCAAAGGCACCCAAGGGAAAAGGGAGGGGAGGGGTTTCTACCGGCCTGGCCCTGGGGTTTTTGTGGAAAGTCGTGCTTACTTCGCTCCTGATGCTCTTGCTCATGCCGTTTGTGAACCATTTCAAGATCAACCTGCTGACAAAAATTTGGCAGTGTCGTCTCACACTGCTTCCCAACATGCAGCAGGTAACGGTTATCACCGTTGATAAGGATGAGCACCGCAAAATGAATGTCAAGGGAAAAGAGAAACCGCCTCCCTATGACCAAAGACCCAGGCTTTGGCGGCAGTACCACGCGACGCTCATCAAGAATCTTCACCAGATGGGAGTGGGTGCCGTGGGTTTTGACTTCTGGTACTCACCCCCCAATGACAGAGAAGAAAAGAGAGCCACCGAACGCTTCGTACAGAGCCTCAAATGGGCCGGAAAAGAAGGTTTCCCGGTTATCCTGGGGCAGTATCAGAACATACAGGACAAAGCGGTTTACAGCGTGGCCCAATGGGGGTTTATTTCCGTTCACAAGGATTTAACGTGGATTAATGAGGTCATGTACTTGCGTTCCTGGGACAAGATGCCCGTGTCCGGTCGCCTGACAGGTCATCCCAGTTTTTTCATACAGGTATTGGCGGAGAAGCTGAAACTGAAACCGGTGCTGGATGTTGATGGTGTGAGGCTGATCGGACCTCCCATTCCGAGGCGTTTGTGGCTGGCCTTTGCCGAAACGCCCTTTAGAAGGGTGCCATACCATGAAGTATATAACGGCTGGGCGGATAAAAATCTCTTTACGGGACGGATCGTGCTTATAGGTTTGGGGGGAAGCGAGGCGGACTATTTTTATGTTCCCTACAGCCCCACGGACTTCACACCCCACAACAAGAAGGATGGTTACGGCATGCCGGGGGTGTTTCTCTTTGCCCATGCCATCAATCAGGTCATACAAGGGTATTACCATCGAGAGATTAATGACGAATGGACCCTGAATGTAAGAGAGCAGGGGATTTCCCTTTTTCACCTGGAAAGCATTTTCTATCTATTGCTTGAAACCATGGGTACGTGTCTGTTACTCTATGGTGTATTCCTTGTGGCACGAAAAAAATTGGGGAGATTCGGGTCCTTTTTCGCCATGGTGATTTCCACGGGCGTGATGATGGTTGCCTTGGCCCTTGTTCCGGTGCTCTTTGGGTTGGCCAATTTTTTTGTCGCGGGGATTGTTTTTTCCTTCTTGACCGTTTGGAAACCGAAAAGACAGAAGAATTCTGAAACAGGCAATTAACTGGCTGGGCTCTTTTCGCGCTGACGGAAAAAAGGGCGGAAAAGAGAGAATAGGGGGGCAAAAACATGGACACAATCAGATGGGCCGGTTTTCTATCCCTGTTTTGTGCCATGATGCTTTTGGCGGTTCAGGGGTTTGCAGGGGAAGCGGCAGAGAAAAAAAAGCAGGTGAAAACCGGGATGCTCGAGATTGAATGCAATATCTCCCGCGTGGATTTACATCTCTGCCCGGAGGAAAGGTATAGAACAAAAGAGAAGAGTGTACTGTTTGGGCTCATCAAATCGGAGAAATACATTTGCTCCGGTGAAGAGGTTTTTCTGGGTGAGACCCCGGTGAAACCGGTTTCCGTTCCCACGGGTAAGTACATATTGATGATCCCCAAAGGTTACCACTCAAAGCACGACGGTCCCATAGAGATCGATATTGCAGGCGGGGAACGGAAATTCCTGTTGCTGAAACTGTTCAGCACCCGGGCTGACGGAAGGGATGACGACCATGGTGCCGGCGGTGGCGGTGGGGCCGGCGGCGCAGGGGCCGGCGGCGGCGCGGGGGCCGCGCCACCCGATTGATGCTACCTTAATTAAATAAGGGGTTCTGAACCGCCGCCCTTTGTAAAGGTTTCGTGTTCCCGCATAATGCAGCGGTTCATGACCACCTTGATTCCGGCCTCCCGGGCTTTTGCGGCCGCCTGGTTGTGAACGATTCCCATCTGCATCCAAATGACTTTGACCCCGATGCGGATACACTGGTCCACCACCGGCGGAATTCGGGTCGGATTGAGGAACAGATCGGCCACATCAACGTCAAAGGGAATATCTTCCAGGGTCTTATAGCAGGGTCTGTCGAGGATTCGCTGCTGGCCGGGGTTCACCGGAATCACCTCATAACCGTGCTCGATCAGGTATTTCGCTACCTTATTGCTGTCCCTGTGGCTTTTGGGCGAAAGGCCCACCACCGCGATTCGCTTCGAATCCTGAAGGATTTCTTCAATTTCCTCGGAAGAGGGAGTGTGGTCGGGCATTTCACAATTTGCAGGTTCCATGGTTTTCCTCATGAGCGGATGTCATTTTCTCATTTCAGCAGGTTCTTCACGGTTTCCACTTTCTTTTTAGCATCCATTGCTTTTTTGACCCCCGGAACCTGCTCTACCACTTTGTCCACCACTTTACTTTCCATGGTTTGCGGCTTCTCTGTCTTCGGGGTTTCAATCTCCTCCTTCTGGTTTTCTTGAGGGACCTTATCAGAACTCAGCTCTTTCTTGACATTCCTGAATTCCCGAATGGCACCGCCGATACCCTTTCCGATTTCAGGGATACGCTTGGCACCGAAGATCAGGATGATGATGACGGCTATGATGATCAGTTCCGTGGGACCTAATCCGAACATATGGGTAAACTCCTCATTTCTAAATGGGCGCTAGTTATCAAGAACCGACAAATTGAACGGCGTCTTCATCCTCTTCGCGCGCCTCTATGCAACCGATAGAGTAGGCGGCTTCTCCCATGGCTTTCAGCCTCAAGAGCACTTCGTCGGTTTCCTCCTCATTAACAACGATCAACATACCGAGGCCATTGTTGAATGTTCGAAGCATGACCCTGTCCGAAACATTCCCGGCCTTCCGAATATATTGGAATACGGGATGAGGTATCCATGTGGCTGTGTCAATGATGGCTTTGCATCGCGACGGTAAAATGCGGGGCGGATTTTCGATAAGTCCCCCGCCGGTGATATGACTGATACCGTAAAGATGAAAATCCCTTCGAAGGTTGCTGATGGTTCTGGCGTAAATGCGGGTGGGCTCAAGCAGTTCTTCACCAAGGGTCCGGCCGAAATCAGGTACATAATCGGAAACGGCCATTTTGAGATCCTCAAAGAAGATCTTCCTAACCAGGGAATAACCATTGCTGTGAAGGCCGCTTGAGCCGATACCGATGAGACGGTGGCCCACGGCGATTTCGGAACCGTCCAGCAGCTCTTCGTTGTCCGCCATCCCAACAACAAATCCCGCCAGATCGTACTCGTCCTTTGCGTAGAAGCCGGGCATCTCGGCGGTTTCCCCTCCGATAAGAGAGCATTTTGCTTCCATGCAGCCAGCGGCAATTCCCTTAACAATGTCGAGAGCCTTTCTTTCATCCAGATAACCCATGGAAATGTAATCCAGAAAAAAGAGGGGGGAGGCGCCCTGTACGACCACATCATTGACACACATGGCGACCAGATCAAGCCCGACGGTATCGTGTTTGTCGAGCATGAAAGCAATCTTGAGCTTCGTTCCCACGCCGTCGGTGGAACTGACCAGGACGGGGTTTTTAACGTGCTGAACATGCAGGGAAAAAAGGCCTGCAAATCCACCGATATTTGTGATGACACCCGGGGTTTGCGTCCTTTGGACGATGGGTTTGATTTGGTCTACAAATCGTTTTCCCGCTTCAATATCCACCCCTGCCTCGGCATAGAGGTCTCTGGGTCCATCAGGATTTGAGCTGCTCATTATTCATAACTCCGAAGGTTCGAAAGAAAAAATCGAATCACACAGCCGGCGGCTCTTGGAATGATGACCGGCCGGAATTACAGGGGGAAAAGCTGTTCCACCCTCTGCGCAAGCATGATGTCGCCTTCCGCTTTGAGCTGCCCGCCCATGAAGGCCTGCATTCCGTTGATTTCTTTGTTAACCATTCCGAGCCATGTTTCCGCTGACATGGTAAGGGTTACCGATGGGTCGTCATGGGATCCTTCAGCGATCTCACAGGCACCGTCTTTCACGACAACGCTCCAGCTCCCTCCGTTTTCCCCGGTTATGACAAACTGAAAAACAGCATCTACACCGAGCGCCGCATCAGCATCAAAGACCCCGGGCATTTTGTTGAAAACATCTTGAACATTATCAAATGCCATTTCTTCATTCTCCTCCATCATAGGTTTTTTTGCCGTTATTTGGATATAACTAGCAAAGGATGCGGTTGTCAATCAATATCCGCATTGAAAGAGGCGTCATTTCGGTATTCTAAATGGTTTATGGTTGGATTAGGTTGCCAATAAATTTATCTCTTTTAGAAACATTGATGTGTTTGTGATTTTTCTTGCAATATGGTTGGGCGTGTGTTAGAAGGCGCTAATTTCCACTGAGGTTGCGAGGGACCATGAAGAAGAAGATGCCTCGAATCACAGCGTTTTTGGGAAAAGATACCGCCTTTGAGGGGACCTTGACGTTCAGCGGAGGGCTTCGTATCGACGGTCGTTTTAAGGGTGATATCTCCGCCGACGGGACTCTGATCGTTGGGGAAAGCGCTGTCATTCGAGGAGATATTCGTGCGTCGTGCGTCCTTGTGAGCGGTGAAATTCACGGCAATACCGTGGCGGAGGAGAGAATAGAGATTCTGACCCCCGCCAGAATCTATGGTGATATACAGTCGCCGGAAATCATCATGGATGCAGGGGCCGTTTTTGAAGGAAAATGCCAAACGGAAAGCTGTGGCGCCCCGCCTCCGGATCAGGGGGAGACACCTCAAAAAAGTTTTTGACAAGTGCCGTTTTTTTTTGTAAAAGGCGTTATTTTTGTGCAAAGGGATCCGGATCGGAATCTGAATTTTAACCAAAGAATTCATTGGAAAAAAGGGATGAAAGGATACGTCTGACATGCTGAACATAGACGGTACATTAATTCTTCAAATAGCCAATTTCCTCGTTCTTCTCATGCTGATGAATGCCATCCTCTACAAGCCCATACGCGGCATATTGGCCAAAAGAGAAGAGGAGATGGCTGCCCGCCAGGAAACCATCGATGACTATCAGAACCGTGTAAAAGAGAATGAGGATGCGATCGAAAGCGGTTTGGTCGGGGCCAGGAAAGAAGGCTATCAGGAGAAGGAATCTCTGAAAGCTCAGGGGCAGGATGAAGAAAAGGGAGTCCTGCAGGAGGCTGGCGCCGCCGTAGAGAGAAAGTTGACGGAGGCCAAGCAGGACATAGAATCCAAAATGGCCGCCGCGAGAGAGACCCTTGAGGGTGAGATTTCCGGCTTTTCTAATGAACTGGCAGGGAAAATATTGGGAAGGAGCGTTCAATGATTCGCCTAACAAACGAGAAAGCGCGGGCATTTCTGATTGCCGGTATGGCCCTGTTTTTTGTGGTGACGGTGTGCGGTTTCGCTTTTGCTGCCGGTGGCGGCGGGGCCGAAGAAGCCCATGACAAGATGCTGAACCTTTTTTACCGTATCCTCAACTTTGCCCTTCTGGTGATTATTCTTGTGGTAGTGATCAAGAAGACATCCATGTTGAAGTTCTTTGGTGAGAGAAGGGACGAAATCAAGGAAAAGCTCGAGGCGTTGACAAAGGAACGGCAGGCAGCCGAAAGCAAAAGCAAGGAACTGGAAGGGAAGCTGGCAGCGTTTGAGATTCAGAAAACGGAGATCCTCGATCAGTTCAGGGCCGAAGGCGCCAAGGAGAAAGCGCGCATTATCGCCGAGGCAAAGGAGCGGGCCGCTCAGATGATCAGTCAGGCCGACCGGACCATTGAGCGTGAGATTCAAGGTGCCAGTGAAAGATTGAAACAGGAAGTGGTGGAACTGGCGGCGCAACGGGCGGAAGAAGTGATTGCCAAAGAAATAAAGGACAGTGATCAGGACCACTTGGTGAATGAATTCATAAAGAGTGTGGAGAAATTACATTGACCGGATCTAAGATTTCCAAACGATATGCAAAAGCGCTGCTCTCTTTAGGGCAAGAGGACGGCAATTACGGAGAATATGGTGATAACCTGAGGGAATTCGCCGGTTTTTGCAGGGATAATCCGGAATTCAGCAAGGTAATTGCCAACCCGGTTTTTTCAGTGGAGGAACGAAAAAAGGTGTTGAATGCCGCACTGGAGAAAAGCACCTTCAAAGACCTTGTTAAGAATTTCCTAAGGCTGCTGCTCGACAAGAACAGAATCGGGGGCATTGCCGATGTTTCAGATGACTACACACGACTTACCGACGAGATTTCAAACATTATCCGGGCCGATATAGTCACCGCGCGGCCGCTCAAATCCAAGGTTGTGCAGAAACTGGACGGTGTCCTCTCAAAGATAACGTCCAAAACGGTCAAAACAAAAGTTGAAGAGGATGAGTCACTCATCGGGGGACTTGTCGTCAAAATAGGTGATTTGGTATTGGATGGCAGTGTCAGGGCACAGCTTGAAGGTCTAAAAGAATCATTAAAAAGGGGTGAAAATAACTAATGGAGATCAGAGCTGCAGAAATAAGTGATATAATCCGGGGCCAGATTAAAGACTACGAAAAGAAGGTCGAGGTGAGTGAGACCGGAAACGTCTTGTCTGTGGGTGATGGTATCGCTCGCGTATACGGGATTGAGAAGGCCATGGCCATGGAGATGGTGGAATTCTCCGGTGGTATCTTCGGCCTTTGTCTTAATCTGGAGGAAGACAACGTGGGTGTCGCCATTATGGGCGATGACTCCAAAATCAAAGAGGGTGATACGGTAAAAAGGACCGGCAGAATTGCTGAAATTCCTGTTGGTGACGCAGTGCTGGGTCGCGTGATCGATGCCGTGGGCCAGCCCCTGGACGGCAAAGGCCCCATCGAAGCCACCGAATTCAATCGTCTCGAAGTGGTTGCGCCGGGCGTTATCGACCGTCAGTCTGTTTTCGAACCCCTTTACACGGGCATCAAAGCCATTGACGCCATGACGCCGGTGGGGAGAGGCCAGCGCGAATTGGTCATCGGTGACAGACAGATCGGTAAGACGGCCATTTGTGTTGATGCCATCCTCAATCAGAAAGATACCGATGTCTATTGTATCTACGTGGCAACCGGCCAGAAAAAATCGACGGTGGCGCAGGTGGTGGACATTCTCGAACGAAACGGCGCCATGGAATACACCACGGTGGTTGCCGCGTGCGCCAGCGACCCCGCTACCCAACAGTTCATTTCACCTTATTCCGGCTGCGCCATTGGCGAGTACTACCGGGATAAAGGCAAACACGCCCTGATAATTTACGACGATCTTTCAAAACAGGCGACGGCCTACCGTCAGGTGTCCCTCCTTCTCAGACGGCCTCCCGGACGTGAGGCGTTCCCCGGCGATATTTTCTACAACCACTCAAGGCTCCTTGAGCGAGCGGCCAAAGTCAATGAGAAGCTGGGCGGGGGATCACTGACGGCGCTTCCCATCATTGAAACCCAGGCCGGTGACGTTTCGGCCTATATTCCCACAAACGTTATTTCCATTACCGATGGGCAGGTTTACCTGGAACCGAACCTCTTTTTCGCGGGTGTTCGGCCCGCCATTAACGTGGGGCTCTCCGTTTCCCGCGTGGGTGGTGCCGCTCAGACCAAGGCCATGAGGAAGGTGGCCGGCTCCCTCAAGTTGGATATGGCACAATACAGGGAGCTGGAGGCATTTGCGGCCTTCGGGAGCGACCTTGATAAGGCGACGCTCAGACAGCTGGAACGTGGAAAAAGGCTCGTGGAAGTGCTCAAACAGCCTCAGTTCCAACCCATGCCCGCCGAGGAGGAGGTTACCATCCTCTTTGCCGGCTCAAACGGCTTCCTGGACAAATGGCCGGTGACCGCGGTCAGTGAATACGAGAAACAGATGCTGGAGTTCATGCGCAGCAACTATGCCGATCTTTTAGCGGATGTGAAGGAAAAAGGCGATATTTCCGATGAAACGGACGCCGGATTGAAAAAGGCGCTGGGGGAATTTGAAGGGATGTTTCAACCTGAGGCCTGATACGCACTGTTTTCCGGAGAACTAAAAGGAAGATAAACCCGAGGTCAATATAGAGAGAAAGGCCACATGGCAACCTTAAGTGATATTAAGAGGAAGATCGGCGCTGTCAAAAAAACGCGGCAAATTACCAAGGCCATGAATATGGTTGCTGCCGCCAAACTCCGTGGCGCCCAGATGAGGATGGAGAGCTTTGAGCCCTACGCAAGCAAATTTGCGGAAGTTCTCGGGAATCTTGCAAGCCGGATTGAATCGGATATTCATCCCCTGCTGGTTAAAAAGGAATCGGTCTCCCGCGTGGAACTGCTGCATTTTACGGGTGATAAGGGCCTTTGCGGGAGTTTCAATGCCAATCTGCTCAATCGGGCTGAAAACTGGATCAAAGACGAAAAGGGAGATGGCGTCGACGCTGGGATAACGGCCGTCGGGAAGCGGGGCCGGGACTATTTTAAAAAGAGGGGCTATGATCTCATCGACAGTCACATCAACGCATACGGGAAAGTTGACATATCTTTCGTGAACCAGATCAGCAGAGCGATGATAGACCGGTATCTCACCGATGAGGTGGATGGTGTTTACATGATCTACAGCCGCTTTGTGAGCATGGCCAGACAAGAGCCCACCCTGGTCAAGCTGATTCCCATTGAACCGCCGGTGGCCGAAGACGACGAAACCTCCGGCACCCAGGCGGAATACCTGTGTGAGCCGGATCCGGAAGGTCTGGTGATAGAGCTTTTACCCAAACATATTAACGTACAAATTTATAATGCCTTTCTACAAAACGAAACAAGCGAGCACGCCGCGCGGATGGCTGCCATGGACAACGCTTCCAGGAATTGTGACGATCTTGTAGAGAGTCTGACCCTCGCTTACAACAAAGCACGACAGGCGGCCGTTACCGCTGAATTGATGGATATTGTGGGTGGCGCCGCCGCGTTAGAGGGATAACGGTTTTAACCATATAAGGAGGTCTCTATTTAACCATGAATGAGGGCAAATTAATACAAGTCATTGGTCCGGTCGTCGACGTGGAGTTCGCAGATGGTGAACTCCCGGAAATCCTAACCGCTCTTTTGATCACCAATCCGGCAATCAACGATGCCGAAGATAATCTGGTAGTTGAAGTGGCCCAGCATTTGGGTGACAATGTGGTGCGCTGTATCGCCATGGACGTGACCGACGGCCTCGTAAGGGGTATGCCGGTCAAGAATACGGGAAAGCCGATTATGATGCCGGTAGGGGATCCCGGTTTGGGTCGTGTCCTCAACGTGGTCGGAAGACCCGTGGATGGTCTCGGTCCGGTGGTGACGGAAGAATATTATCCCATTCATCGCCCCGCGCCGTCTTTTGAAGAACAGGATACATCCGTCAACGTACTTGAAACCGGCGTAAAAGTGATCGATCTTTTGGTCCCCTTCCCAAGGGGTGGTAAAATGGGAATGTTCGGAGGGGCCGGCGTCGGCAAGACGGTCGTTATGATGGAGATGATCCATAATATCGCCATGCAGCACGGCGGTATCAGTGTGTTCGCAGGGGTTGGCGAACGAACGAGAGAAGGAAACGATCTCTACATGGAGATGAAGGAATCGGGTGTTCTTCCCAAAGCCGCACTCATTTACGGCCAGATGACGGAGCCCCCCGGCGCCCGGGCGAGAGTGGCGCTTTCTGCTCTGACGGCCGCCGAGTATTACAGGGATGAGCGCGGGCAGGACGTTCTCCTTTTTGTTGACAATATCTTCCGGTTTACGCAAGCGGGCGCCGAGGTTTCCGCCCTATTGGGACGGACGCCTTCCGCGGTGGGTTATCAGCCGACCCTCGGTACCGACTTGGGCGCTCTGCAGGAGCGGATTACGTCCACCACCAAGGGTTCCATTACCTCGGTTCAGTGTGTGTATGTGCCTGCGGACGATCTCACGGACCCGGCACCTGCAACAACCTTTGCGCACCTTGACGGAACCGTTGTTCTTTCGAGGCCCCTGACTGAGCTCGGTATCTATCCCGCCGTCGACCCGTTGGATTCAAGTTCCAGAATTCTGGATCCCAATTTCCTGGGAGAAGATCATTACAACACCGCCATGCAGGTTCAGCAGACCCTTCAGAAGTACAAGGAACTGCAGGACATCATCGCTATCCTAGGAATGGATGAGCTTTCCGATGAAGACAAAATGACGGTTGCCAGGGCACGTCGAATCCAGCGTTTTCTGTCTCAGCCGTTCCATGTGGCCGAGACATTTACAGGAACCCCAGGCACATATGTCCCCGTTGCAGAGACCGTCAAAGGCTTTAAAGAGATCATTGAAGGGAAGCACGACGATCTGCCCGAGGCCGCCTTTTACATGGTTGGCGGAATTGAGCAGGCCCTGGAAAAAGCAGAACAAATCGCCAGCAGATAAGCGAAAAGGGGATCACCGATGGGAAAGCTAAGTCTGGAAGTTGTTACCCCTGAAAAGGTGATGGTCAGCCAGGAAGTGGATATTGTTGTCGCTCCCGGGACCATGGGTGAATTTGGCGTTCTGGAAGGGCATGTCCCCTTTCTTTCGGGTATCGAGCCCGGTGAATTACGGTTTACCAGTGGAAACCAAACAGAGCGTTTTCTGGTGACGACGGGGTTCTCGGAAGTATCCAACAACAAGGTGTCGGTTTTGGTGGATGCCGCCGAAAAAGCGACTGAAATTGATGTGGAACGGGCCAGGAAGGCCATGGAGCGGGCCAAGGAAAGACTGGCCATGGACCGGGGAAGGGAAGACGTCGACTTTTTAAGGGCGGAAACGGCACTAAAACGTGCGATTGTTCGCATTAGAATTTCGGAAAAGAAATCTTAACCAAACACCCCTAAGAATTGAAAAAGGCAAGCGGAATTCCGCTTGCCTTTTTTTATGTATTGACGTTTCTTGATTTCATCGATAATATGAAGCCCAGTTGGCGCAAAAGACATTGCTCGATCAGGGAGTAGGCGTATAAAAGGGATGCCAGTAGGCTTTTTTCTGGCTTTTTTAGTGCATTTTACATTTGAGGGGCTGTGCGGTTATGAACGGAGAGGATGATAAAAGGCAATATAATGTTTGGGAATCCCCAGGTGCTGAGGAAGAGATTGATCAATTTCAATTGCTTGAGGAGAGAGTTGACAGCCTTATTGAAAAAACAGTGGCTTTGAAAAACGAGAATGAGGCGCTTGAGGAAAAGCTGCGGATTGAGGAGGAAAAAGTCGCGGAGTTAAACGCCAAAATTGAAAAGCTGCGTACCGGCAGAAATGATGCCAAGCAAAAAATCATGTCTCTGCTTGAGAAAATGGAGCAAGTTTCCAGCTGAGGTCCAATAGAAACCTCGCTTTCTCATTTGCAGATTGCCGGGAATTCAGTTTTTTGTGAGGGATTCATCCCAGGTCGTTTTTGGGATGGGCGGTTAAATCGAAGATATGGAAAAGCCAATCAGAATCAGGATCCTTGACAATGAGTATCTGCTTAGGAGCGATGAGGACCCGGAGCAGGTAAATGAAATTGCAAAACTGGTCAATGAAAAGTTGGATGAGATTCGAAAGAACTCCGAGAGGCTTTCCGAAGGAAAAACCGCCATCCTGGCTGCTTTTGATATTGCAAGCGATTATCTTCGACTGCTCAAAGAACATGACATTTTATTGCGCGACGTACAGGACCGCTGCCGCGTAATGAACCGACAGATTGAATTATTGGAATAGAAAGGCTTTAAACCGGCCTATCCCGCTGAACAGTTAATCTAGGGGGATATTCGTCGGTTTTTCGCAGGATGGCTAAAATGCCCGATCCTAAGGTTCGGGATTTGCATATATGAGGGTCTGGGAATATTTGGGAAAACACGCGAAACGTGATGATATATGTTGAATTAAAAGAGATTATCAGAAGCGTTAATTTGGTTCATAAATTTTAATTGTAAGTGGTCTCTTAGAAGGATTTTAAATGTCTTTCTTACATATGCGGAAACGCAGTATTAATACGTGTACTTTTCCTCACTCTTGGCTCTGGTGATTTTTCCTTTAAATTCCCTTCCTTTTGCTTCAGATGCGCAACTGCCGGAAGCGGTTTGTCTTGACCCCGCTATCTGATGGTCGCAGACATTTATCCGCTGGCGTTCGTGATTGCGAGCCGGGACTCCGGCATTGGTGATCTGTAAGTGATATTTTTGCCCTCCAAAGAATGATTAGGGAGCAGAAGAGTATTATGAGCTCATTGTATATTTATCTGATGGTAGCGGGAGGCGCCGGGCTTATCGTCGGAATTTTTTGCGGATTTCTGGTTCGAAAGAAATTGGTGGAAAGTCGGATTGAAGCCATCGAGGAGTACTCAAGAAAGGTACTGGCAGAGGCGCAGAAAGAGGCCAAAACAACCAAAAGGGAAGCTGAACTGCAGGCCAAAGACACCTTGTATCAGATGAAGGTGGAGTTTGAAAAGGAGAGCAAGGAAAAAAAGAACGAGGTTTTCGCCAAAGAGAAACGGCTGCATCAGAAAGAGGCCAATATCGATCGGAAAATCGAACAGCTGGAAAAGCGGGAAGACCGGATCGCTGAAAAAGAAAAGGCCGTGAACAAAAACGAACATGACCTCCGAAAAAAAGAGTTGGAGTATAACCAGTTGATCGCGGAGCAGCGAAAAGAGCTTGAGTCCATGGCAGGCATGTCCGGAGAGGAGGCGAAACAGCTTCTCATGAGAGCCATGGAAATGGAGGCCAAACACGACGCCGCAAAAATGATTCGGCGCATTGAAAATGAAACCAAAGCGGAGGCGGACAGAAAAGCTCAGGAGATCATTGCACTGGCCGTCAAGCGATACTCCGGCGATTACGCCGCGGAAAAGATCGTTTCCGTTGTAAACCTTCCAAATGAAGAGATGAAGGGTCGTATCATAGGCCGGGAAGGACGAAACATACGTGCCATTGAAGCGGCGACGGGGATCGATTTGATCATAGACGATACCCCCGAAGCCGTTATTCTGTCGGGGTTTAATCCGGTTCGACGACAGATTGCAAAGGTTTCTTTGGAAAGGCTTATCGAAGACGGCAGGATCCACCCGGCGCGGATCGAGGAAATCGTGGGAAAAGCCCGCAAAGAGATTGAACAGAGCATGAAAGAGGCCGGAGAGCAGGCCACCTTTGATGTGGGCGTTCACGGAATAAACCACGAATTGGTGAAACTCATCGGGCGGCTGAAGTACCGGTCAAGCTATGCCCAAAATGTGTTGCAGCATTCCATGGAAGTGAGTTTCCTGTGCGGCATTATGGCGGCGGAATTGGGGATTAATGTGAAACAGGCAAAAAGGGCCGGTCTGCTTCACGACATCGGAAAAGCGGTTGACCACGAAGTCGAAGGACCCCATGCCATTATTGGTGCCGACCTGGCGAGACGCTACAGTGAATCGAACATGGTTGTTCAGGCCATTGCCGCACATCATGAAGATGTGGAAATGACCTCTGTTCTGGACGTGCTGGTTCAGGCCGCAGATACCCTTTCAGGGGCCAGGCCCGGCGCGCGCCAGGAAATGCTTGAAAGTTATGTAAATCGACTGGAGAAACTTGAAAAAATAGCCACCTCCTTCCGTGGCGTCACCAAGTCCTTTGCAATTCAGGCCGGCCGTGAGATTCGAATCATGGTGGAAGGGAAAATCATCGGTGACGAACAGGCGAACGTTTTATGCCGGGATATTGCAAAGAAAATCGAAAAAGAACTCACCTATCCGGGACAGATCAAGGTCATTGTGATCCGTGAGACCCGGGCTGTCAACTACGCCAAATAAGTTCTCCGCAAACATAAATCCCGTCCGAAAATCCTTGCACTTCACAAACGTTGCAGCTATAATGTAGCTCTATTTTAGCCATGTGAAAGAAGTCCTTATCGCCTTGTCCGGCGTTTGCTGAAAGGCGATTCTTGGTTTAAGTGTGCGGCACCAAGACCTTTTAAGTGCACCGGTGGCGCAGTGCCATTTACGTGAAAACAGGTCTGTTTTGCCTTGACAGGCGGGTAATACTTCCCTAATCTCCAGGTTGGGGTCAAGATGCCGTTTTGAGTCAGCGATCTCTTTATTTTGGTGGGCTGGGGCGACGGTCCGTGTAAAGGGTGACGCCGTTTCTTAGGGGAGGGTTCTAATGTCGAACAAGAAATCCTATTTGCAGGGGATGCGAATCCTGGTTGTGGATGACGAGCAGGACGTACTCGATACCATTGAGGAGGCCCTGGAGTTATCACGTGTTGAGAAAGCCGTGGATTATGATGCTGCCAAAGAAAAGATTGAAAATGAAAAATATGATCTTGCAATTTTGGACATCATGGGCGTTAACGGTTTGGAACTTCTCGAGGAGACCGTTGCACAGGGTATTCCCACAATCATGTTGACCGCACATGCCATGAATGCGGAGACTTTGATGACATCGATTCAGCGAGGGGCCATATCTTTCCTGCCCAAGGAGAAGCTGGCCGAGCTGGAAGAGATGCTGGAGCACATTCTTGAAGCCCACCATTCGGGTAAACCCACCTGGAAAATCCTGTTTGATGAGTTGGGAGAGCATTTTGATGAGAAATTTGGATCGGGCTGGCAGGAACGGCACAGCGATTTCTGGTCCAGATTCAACCAGACCTACAGTGTGGGTAAGGGTATTCAGACCCGTTTGATGCACGATCGGGAGGTTTTGTCAAAGGGGGTTTAAGATGAAAACCCGCCTTTGCTGGTGTTGCTATTTTCAGGCTATTTTGAGCATTTTTTCGAAAGGAGGTGAATTTTTAGGAAGTTCTGAGACACTGGATTAAGGTGCGTTGTGGCGTCTTGATCGGCTTTTTGAAAAAGCGGTTCTAACAGAAAGGAGCGAGTGGACAATGAAAAAAGTATTCTTTTTTGTAGTCGTGTGTCTGGTCGGAGTTGTAATGGTCTGCGGGATGGGATGGGCGAGAAAAGCACCTTCCTTGGACAAATGGAAACCGAGCTTTGATCCTTCAGGCGCAAAGTACAAATGTATCGTTTCAAATGTCTCTCATCCGGTTATCAAGGGTGTTTATGCCGGTTTCGCCATCAGGGATGAATTGTGGAAGCGCACCAATGGCCAGATTTATCTTGATTACAAACCTTTCTCCATGCTGGGGGGAGAGGTGGAAGTCTTAAACCAACTTCAAATGGGTGCCATTCAGGGGATGAGCTGCAGCTCCGTGGCATCCACCAACCTGGGTCCCAGATTCGGGCTCATCAATCTTCCTTTCCTCGTGGATTCCTTCGTGAAACTGGATAAGTTTGTAAATAGCGGCAAGCTGTTTGACCATTACATGAATGCCATGGGCCATCAGGGAATCATGGGACTGGACATCACCGGTTATGGCAACTACGGATGGGCCACGACCATACCTGTCAGAAATATTGCGGAAGCCAAGAAAGTCAAATTCAGGATCGCGGAAGCCGCCGTCAATAAGCTGCTCTACAAAGCATGGGGTTTCAATCCAGTGGTGATGCCGTGGCCGGATGTGCCGGTTGCGCTGAAACAGGGGGTTATCACCGGTCTGGATCATACACCCATGGTCTGCTATATCACGAAGAAATTTGAAGTGGCAAAGTATTTCACCCGTATCAATTATGCCCAAGGTCTGTTTATCTGGATTTTCAACAAGGCCTGGTTTAACAAACTGCCCGCCGATCTTCAGAAAACCTTTAAGGAAGTGGTCCATGACGTCTGCGCCAAGATTCGTCAGGAGACCATTGCTCAGGAAACGTGGGCCATCAAGGAAGCCAAAGCAAAGGCCGGTGTGACCTTTATCGAGCTTTCAGAAGGAGATATGGCAATTCTGAAAAGAGAAGGAAACACCGTTTATGCGGATTTCGCGCCACAAATCAACAAGCTCTATTCCGATGACAAGTATCGTCCCGCCAATTTCCTAAAAGAAGTACAGGACTATCTGGGCTATAAACCGTAAAACCATATGGGCGGGGAAAGGCTTACTTTTCCCGCCTTTTTTTGAGGAGTTCTTATGCTTAAGAAGGTGTTGGGCGCCATTGATAAAGTGCTTGTTTTCATTGAAGAGTGGACGCTTTTTATTGCCACGCTTGCCGCTTTGATTGCCCTCTTTGTGAATGTGGTTCTAAGGTACGGGTTCAATTATTCCCTGGCCTGGTCTGAAGAACTGGTGCGGGAGGTCATCATTTTGACCACCTTTATCGGATGCAGTGCTGCCATAAAGGCCCGGTCCATGATTAAAATTGATGCCCTGGTGCAATTGCTGCCTAATCTAAGAACGCCTCTTGCCGTTTTCAGCCATCTTGTAACGCTCCTTTTTTCCGTTCTGATGGTCTACTACGGCTGGAAAATGGCGGCCCTCCAGGTGATGACCCACCAAAAGACCATCATTCTTGAAATCCCCCTTGTCTATCTCTATGCCATATTGCCGATCATGGGGGTTATGATGTTCATTCGAACGATTCAGGTGATGTACCTGGATTATGTGGAAAGTCGGACCAAAGCGGAAGCGGCCTGATTGCAGCCGTCATTTTAGATATCCATTTATATCGATTATAAAACGAGCTTTCTTATGGAAATCAGCTATTTTGTAATTCTGTTGGTTCTTTTAGGGTGCATGGCGGCAACAGTCCCTGTGTTCATGTGCCTATTCTTTACCGCGGTCGTCGGATTCATCCTCTTTACTGATCTGCCGGTTCTGCTTCTGGCCCAGAGTCTTTTTAGAAGCATGGACAAATTCGCCCTGGTGGTGGTGCTCTACTTTATTCTGTGCGGCAATATCATGACGGCCGGGACCATCGTTGACAAGCTCATCAAGGTGGCCAACGTATTGGTCAGTTGGCTGCCGGGCGGACTGGGCATGGCCGGCGTCATTGCCTGTGGCCTTTTCGGTGCCATATCAGGGTCCACGGTTGCCACGGTGGTGGCACTGGGTGGATTCATGATCCCGGCACTCATGGAAAACGGATACCAGGAGAAGTATACACTGGGTCTTATGACCACGTCGCCGAACCTGGGTGTGATCATTCCCCCCAGCATCGGGATGATCCTCTATTGCATGATCAGTAATGTTTCCCTGGAAGGCCTTTTTCTGACCGGTTTTGTCCCCGGTTTCCTGATCATTGTCGTCACTTGTGTCTATTCCTACTTCTTCTACCGGAAAAGAACCGATTTTGTGCGCATGCCCGTTCCCGATTTAAGGCAGGTTATTTCCACCCTTAAAGAAGGATTCTGGGCGCTCATGCTGCCGGTGATTATTTTCGGCGGGATCTTTTCAGGCGCTTTTACGGCCAATGAAGCGGCTGTGGTGGCATGTGTGTTTGCCTTTGTGGTCGAACTATTTATTCACAAGTCGATCAAATTGAGAGATGTGAAAAGAATCACCGTCAGTTCGGCCGTCACGTCCGCCACCCTTTTGATCATTGTTGCGGGAGCGACCTGTTTTGGGCGCTATCTGACCCTTGAGGATATTCCGGGACAGATAACTGAAGCCGTTCTCTCCAGTATTCAATCGCCCATCGTGTTTCTGGCGGCTTTGAACATCCTGCTCCTAATCGTGGGCATGTTCATGGATATTATTTCGGCCACACTCATTCTGGGACCGGTCTTTTTGCCCATGCTCGGCGCTTTCGGCATCGATCCCATGCATTTCGGGTTGATTCTGACCGTTAACCTTGCCATTGGTTATTGTACGCCGCCCATGGGGGTCAGCCTCTATATTACGGGGTCCATTGCCAATCGGGATCTGGTTTACGTTTCAAAAGCAGTGATGCCCTTTCTGGCCATACAGATCGGTGTGTTGATCTTGATGACCTATTGGCCGGAACTTGTGCTGTGGCTGCCTGATAAGTTCGGTTACTTGAATTGATGGTTACAAAGCACAATTAGAATCTTTATTTTGATTCAATATCGTTTTTAAGGAGGAGAGAAAAGGGATGAATTACGCCAAATACGCCACGCTTCACGCCCGTCACTTGCCTGATAAGGAATGCATTATCGAGCGGACCCCTTCCCTTAACCAGAGGCGGTCGCTCACATGGAAAGAGTTCAATGACGAGATTAATCGTGTTGCCAACTATCTTTCAAAGGAACTGGGTGTAGGATTTGGCGA
Organism: Thermodesulfobacteriota bacterium; assembly: GCA_028278625.1. Next base: position 16,962 of record JANQDY010000185.1, on the reverse strand, counting down.
CTATGTGATGCATCTTCAAAACAATTCCCTGGAATGGCTGATCACCTATTATGGTATCATCAAGCTGGGCGCCGTGGTGGTACCGCTCAATTTTCGGTTCGTAGGGCCTGATATCCTCTATGCGGCGGAAGTGTGCGACCCCAAGGTCTTCATCATCGGATCGGAATTCCTTCCGGTGGTGCAGTCCGTTCAAAAGGATTTGAGCACCGTTCAAGACTATATTTGCGTCGGCAATGAAGTGCCCGACGACATGGTCGATTACAAGACCATTTTGGCCTATGAAGATGTTTCCGAAGCCATGGTGGATGTGGAGGACCAGCACGATCTGGCCATGATGTTTACTTCCGGTACCACGGGGAAACCGAAACCTGTTCTGCACACCCACTATTCCCTCAATAACACGGCCATTGGAAACGGCATGAGCTATTTTGTGGAGAAGAACGACAACTACGTCTTCTTCCTTCCCCTCTACCACAGCGGCACCATGTTCTTGTGGGCGCCCTTTTATGCCACAGGGGCAAAGGGTACCATATTGAGGGAGTTTACGGAACCCAAGTGGATCATGGAGGCCATTTCGGAAGAGAAAGGAACGGATATTCTCTTTGTGGTACCCATTGCCGTTGCAGTGCTCAATGCCATCAAGGATGGAAAGCTGAAGCTTGAGGATTATGATCTGTCCAGTTGGCGCTATTTGGAGATTGGGGCGCAGCCGGTCCCCTTCGATGTGATGAAGAGCCTGGTGGAGAACCTTCCGGCAGGTGTATCCAATATCTATGGCATCACCGAGGGCGGCGGCGGAGGGCTTTTCAACCTCTATCCGGAAGATGTGCTACGGAAGCCGGGTTCCATCGGAAAGCCCACCTTCGGTGTCGAAGGGAAAATCGTCGATTTCAAGGGGAATGAACTCCCCCATGGAGAAGTGGGTGAATTGATATTCTCAACCCCCCGCATGATGAAGGGGTATTACAAAAATGAGGAAATGACCAAAGAGACCCTGAAAGACGGTTGGCTTTATACGGGGGATCTGTTGCAGACCGATGATGAAGGCTATTTCTATATCGTCGATCGGAAAAAAGATATGATTACCAGCGGCGGCGAGAACATCTTTCCCGTGGAAATCGAAGACGCGCTCATGGAACACCCCCAAATTGATGATGTGGCCTGCATCGGGCATCCCGACGAGAGACTTGTTGAGGTTGTGATGGCCATCATCCAATTGAAGGAAGGGGAGACCATGACCGAGGAGATGGTTCTGGAGTTCGGTCAAAGCAAACTGGCCAAATACAAGCTCCCCAGGAAGGTGGTTTTTGACAAGGTCATGCGCAATCCCACCGGCAAACTGATGAAGCCTCAGATGCGCGAAAAATATACGGGCAGAAAAGAAGCGTTTCAGAAGCTGGATTAGCGGCTGATACAATAACTCCACAAAAAAAGGCGGCCCATGGCCGCCTTTTTTTGTGGTTGTCTTCGAGGCTCACAACCTGTGAGCTAGTCGCACCATCAGCATGGATCTAGCGAGCAGCAGATATATTCCGTTTGCGGAATAGCAATACCACCAACACATCCCTCCGGAATGCCCCTATAGGTCCTGGTGATGGCTCCGAGCCCAGGGCCGTAGAGTGAGCTTGGTTGGCAGCCCGAATCGGAATAATCATAACCGGTACATGGCGGATGGTAGTCGCAGGGCATTACCGTATCGCCATCACCCACACACCCTTCAGGATATCTCATTATCACCGTCCGATACTGATACCCGTCGGACTGGCATTCGGACCATTCGGTGTAATCCCATGCAACGCACTCTTGCACATAATTGCACTCTTGTGCCAGAACCGGGTCCCCGGTGCATCCTTCGGGAGACCTGGATATCTCATCCCTATACTGGTATCCGTCGGGCTGGCAATCGGACCACGCGGAATAGGTGAATTCACACGATACCGAGGGATCACACGGTTGTGTCAGTACCGGATCCCCAACGCATCCTTCCGGGGACCTGGATACCTCATCCCTGTACTGATACCCGTCGGACTGGCATTCTGACCATTCGGAATAAATGAACGATTCACATGCCGGCGGCTGGTATGTGCACGATTGCGTGAGAAGGCTGGGATCCGGTTCAGTGGTACAGCCTTCTGGAATCTTGGACACGACCGTCCGGGTCTGTGTTCCGTCCGGCTGGCACTCGGACCAATCCGAAAAACCAAAATCCGTGCACTGGACCGGGCAGGTGATGCCTTCACCATTTTTAGGGGGGTCTGCATCACAGTCCGTTTCCGCGGTATCAATGAATTCTCCTGAGCCAGCCAAAATGTGCATACCAAGGTTCGCAAAAAGTGCGGCATCTTCATTTCCCAGCAGGTCTTTGTAGCATTTCAAGGCGGTTCGGCAGGTTTCCCTGTCGTTTAAACAATACCCTAGGCAAATACTGTTGTCTCTTTGCTGGTCTTTATTAGGGCCCCACGCCAAAATTCCGACGTAGATTGCCCAAACAACGGCTTGAATGGGGTCGATTTTACTGTCCGCATTTTCTTGGCTCAGTACCAAGTATGCGTCATTCAATTCAGTTTCCCGTAAGACCAAGGTGTGGAAACTCTGGGCTTGGTTCCCGGGAATATCAATCGTCTCCACAAAGACCAACTGGCTCCCGGAAAAAGAGACTAGCAAACCATTGTCTTTGAAATAATAAGCTTTAAGATCCAAACCTGCCAAGCCTTCGTCCACGCTCGACGCATCGGTGACCGTATAATCGCTGCCAAAGGCGTTGATCACATCCGTGAGCGTCGTTTTATCGGTAAAGAGGGTGGGGTCCACCATTGGCGGATTCATGTAGAGCGCGGCGTCAATGCCCACGTCCTTTTCCCCCACTTTGACGCCGTCCCAGAAAAGGTACATTTTCCCCAGCGCCACATAGGTCCAGGTTTCCTCCCTTCTCTGCTGATCGGAGTTGTAGAGGATGGAGAGGTAATCGGGGTTTCCATGGGTATTGAGAAGATCATTCTGCGTGGCTGAAGGGGTGTATTTGGGGTTCGCCATGTTCATGGACCAGGTTGCCGTGGTGGTGCCATTGGGATTTCCCACGGTGACGGAAATATTGTGCTGTCCCGCGGGAAGCGATATGTTGGGGAACGTGAGATCGATCAGGCTGCCGTTGATGGATAGCAGGACAACGCCAGCCTCCAGCCAGGCGAAAAAGGTGGCTGTAATGTCCATGTCGTTGTAGTACATGGCAAAGCTGGTTACCAGGGGGTCCGTATAAGATTCGATGTGAATCACAAGGTCGAAAATTTCGCCGCCCACGAGCGGTTCGGTTTCAGGCTGTGAAAACGAGACGATTGGAAGGGCCGGCTGACTCTGGACCCCGATGGTGAAAACGTCCGTTGCGGCAAGGGTGCTCCCTAAGTAAATTTCGGCTTTCCAGCCGCCTGTTTTATCGGCCGCGGGCTGGCCAGATATCCCCATCCAGGCGGCCGCGCAAATGGCGCCTTCAGCACCCACCGTCCAGGGGGTTGTGGCATAGACTGCATTGTCCGGGTCAATCCATCTCCAGGTCACCCGGTCGAAGGGTGAGGCATCCGATAGATGGACCCAGGAGTAGACTTTTTCATCCGTGGTTTCAAAACTCGTTTGTTCGACGGGCCTTGGGCACGTGGCATCCGATTGAACACTGTCCGTAATCACATGATCCTGAAAGGATGCGGCATCAGCGGAGTTGGCAAAAAGAAAGGGGATCATAACCACCGAGAATCCCCAAATAACACAAAGAGAAGAATAAAAAAAAGAACTTAAACCGATGGTTTGAAATCGAAACAATGATTGGCCCATCATTTAACACCTCCCGCGATCGTGATCAATGATTAAGAATACCGGAATTGGTATCCGCCAACGGCGTTTTGTAGGCATGCGTCAAACGCTTGCCTTTAATGCCGACACCATTTTTCAGTAACAACTTCGGTTAAATTGGCTGTATTCTCAAGGGCGCTCGCTAACCGCTGAATCGCCAAGGTTCCTCTGTCCGACGGTTCAACCAGGCGTATTAAATGTTGAAATAATATTGTTTCCTCGGTTTGTCTTTCTTTGTTTCGGTATCTTCGAGGCTCACAACCTGTGAGCTAGTCGCACCATCAGCATGGATCTAGAGAGCAACAGATATATTCCGTTTGCGGAATAGCAATACCACCAACACATCCCTCCGGAATTCCGCTATAGGTCCTGGTGATGGCTCCGAGCCCCGGGCCATAGAGTGAGCTTGGTTCGCAGCCTGAATCGGAAAAATCATAACCGGTACATGGCGGATGGTAATCGCAGGGCATTACCGTATCGCCATCACCCACACACCCTTCAGGATATCTCATTATCACCGTCCGATACTGATACCCGTCCGGCTGGCATTCGGACCACCCGGTGTAATCCCATGCAACGCACTCTTGCACAGAATTGCACTCTTGTGCCAGAACCGGGTCTCCGGTGCATCCTTCGGGAGACCTGGATATCTCCTCCCTGTACTGATACCCGTCGGACTGGCATTCGGACCAATCGGTATAGGTGAATTCACATGCCGGCGGCTGGTATGTGCACGATTGTGTAAGAAGGCTGGGATCCGGTTCTGTTGTGCATCCCTCGGGAGTTTTGGATACCACGGTCCGGGTCTGCGTGTTGTCCGGCTGACATTCCGACCAGGCAGAAAAACCGAAAGACGTGCACTCAACCGGGCAGGTAATGTCTGCGGTATTTGTTGGTGGGTCTCCATCACAGGCGGTTTCTCCCTCGTCGACAATCTCTACTGAAGTGCCCAGAAGTACAAATCCGAGAGTGGCATACTTAACAAGATATCCCTTTTCATCAGCACCGGTGTACTTTACCAGCGATTTAAAGAAGTCGAGGCATTTGTCGGCAAGTTGTATGCAACTACTTAAACCATTTCCAAAATCTTCATCTTCAAGGATTTTGGAATTCATGGCAATTGCGCCAAGGCCGATGGCAATGACCAATGTTTGGATGCCACTGGAATCCGCATTTGCCGCATCCGGACCGATGACCACTCCGGTACTCCCAATGGTTTCAGTGTCCCCAAAAAGCATGTGGGCAACCCCTTGAGCATCCGTGACGGGGATATCGGTCGTCATGACATAGACCATTTGACCGCCGACAAAAGATGCATAAACCCCCTTGTCTTCAAAGTTGTAGGTGATGAAATTCAAATCAGCCAAATCAGGATCGAGCATTGACCCGTCGGCCATGGTGTAATTGCCCCCAAAGAGATTAATCACATCCGTGAGTGTCGTTTTATCGGTAAAAAGGGTGGGATCCACCATCGGCGGGTTTGCGTAGAGCGTGGCGTCAATACCAACGCTCTTTTCCCCCACCTTGACGCCGTCCCAGAAGAGGTACACCTTCCCGAGCGCCGAATACGTCCAGGTCTCCTCCCTCCTCTTCTGATCGGAATTGAAAAGAATGGAGAGGTAATCGGGGTTTCCATAGGTATTAAGAAGATCATCCTGGGTAGCTGAAGGGGTGTATTTGGGGGCCGCCATATTCATGGACCAGGTTGCCGTGGTGGTGCCATTGGGATTTCCCACGGTGACGCTAATATTGTGCTGTCCGGCAGGAAGCGATATGTTGGGGAACGTGAGATCGATCTGGTTGCCGTTGATGGATAGCAGGACAACGCCGGCCTCCAGCCAGGCGAAAAAGGTGGCCGTAATGTCCATGTCGTTGTAGTACATGGCAAAGCTGGTCACCAAGGGGTCCGTATAAGATTCGATGTGAATCACAAGGTCAAAAATTTCGCCGCCCACGAGCGGTTCGGCTTCAGGCGGCGAAAATGAAACCTTTGGAAGACCAGGCTGGGTCGGAACCCCGATGCTGAAAGTATCGGTGGCCGTCAGCGCGTCATCCAGGTAGATTTCCGCCTTCCAATTGCCCGTTTTATCGGCCGCGGGCTGTCCCGAGATTGCCATCCAGGCGGCCGCACAAGTGGAACCTTCAACCCCCACTGTCCAGGGAACGGTGGCGTAAACCGAGTTATCCGGGTCGATCCATCTCCAGGTCACCCGGTCAAAGGGTGACGCATTCGATAGATGAACCCAAGAGTAGACTTTGTCGGCCGTGGTTTCAAAACTCTTTTTCTCCACCGGCTTGGTGCAAGTTCCATCCGATTGAAAGGTGTCGGTAATGACATGATCCAACAAAGACGCAGCATCAGCGGTGTCCGTAAAAAGAAAGGGGACCAAAACAAGCAGAAGCCCCCAAACAACACAAAGAACAGAACGAATGGTCTGAAATCGAAACAATGATTGGCTCATCATTTGAAACCTCCTGCGTTTATGACCGGTGATTAAAGACAATCCAAAAGAACGCCAAATCAAAAACAAAAAAACCGAACCACCGTGAATGTGACGTTTACGACGTCACAATCGGCAGCCCGGCTGTCTTTCCAATGAGTACGCAATAAAGAAAAACGCTCAGCGGGAAATACGAAGACCCATGGCTTTCCGTCCTCATCTCGCGATGAGTTTGGCTTTGTTTGGGAAGTTATCTGGTGCCATCAAAAAGGAGACTTCCAATGATGGCACCATTTTAAACTCATGATAGATCGTTACCGGATATGCTCCTGAATAGATATTGAATGCCCAAATGACCGACGAAATAGAAGTGTAAGCAGAACGGCTCATATGTGTCAAGGAATATTCAAATTGTTAACGCAGAAATAACTTGTTTATCCCCTCTCGATTATTCTAGAATAATTTTTTTTAATCAAAATGTGGGTCCGTTTTCTCCGTCTGCAGGGTTAGCCACATGAAGAAATTAAACGGGAAGGGAGATATGGGTTGATGGAATACAAGACCATAGGGAAGGGGGCGTTCACTGATTTTGTGAACACCCTGATCGGGGGGGAATATGAGATCAACGGTGTGGTCAAAAAAGGAAACGGGTTAGTCTATGACGCGCTGCAAGATGCGTCAGATCTCTGCCTCGATTACGACGAAACCCTTCTCCCCCCCAAGAAATTCTTTCTTCCGGTAAAGGAAACCCTGGTAACATTCAAGACCGGAGATCCTTCCTCCTATCACCAGAGCGTTCGGGCGGAGCCGAGAATCATTATCGGCATACACCCCTGGGATCTGGCCGCCATCGCGTTATTGGACAAGGCCTTTTCCACGGGGCAATCGGATGTTAATTACCTTTCAAGACGGAACAGGTCTCTTCTGATCGGCATGTACCCGACCAAGGCTTTCAAACACCGTTTCAGCGGTTCCATGATTGCAGATGAGCATTATCAGGTGGCGGATCTCATGCTGGTGGATATGGGAGATGATACCTACGGTATTGAAGTGGTGTCCGACAAAGGCGCCAGCCTGATAAGAGAGAGCCCGGCGATTACGGCGGACCCGGATGTCATTCATATCATGGAGCGGCGAAAGCACCTGCTTCCGGATGATGAGGCCCTTTCCCTGCCGAGAGAGCGCCTGCCGGAATTTTTGAAAAAAGAGCAGCGGTCACAGGTGATTGATCAGCGGGCGGAAAAATGTTTTTCCTGTGGTTCCTGTGTGCTGGTCTGCCCCACCTGTTATTGTTTCCATGTGGAAGAAGAGGTGGATTTGTCCCTTCGTGCGGGCCGGCGGACACGGACTTGGGACGGGTGTATGATGGAAGGGTTTGCGTCGGCTGCGGGGGGGCACAACTTCAGGGAGACACCCGCGAACCGCCTTCGCCATCGTGTGTTGAGAAAGGGCAAATACCTGTATGAACACTTTCATCTTCCCGGATGCGTCGGGTGCGGCCGATGTGCCAGGGATTGCCTGGCGGAGATCGCCTCACCCCTTGAAATCATCAACGAAATGAATCGCTCCATATATCTTCCGGAGGTGGCCACCCTAGAAAGCTTCGAAGACATGACCCAAAAGGACCGTTTTTTTGAATTTACCCTCCAAGGGCGGGAACTGGGCCACCAGCCCGGACAGTTTGTGGAGTTGTCCATTCCCGGCATTGGCGAGGCCCCCTTTTCCGTTTCTTCATCCCCCACCAAAAAGGGGTGTTTTGAGATGCTGATCCGAAATGTGGGAAAAGTCACCGAGGCTGTTCACAGACTGGAGCCGGGAGACAAGGTGGGGATTCGAGGCCCCTTTGGTTCCCATTTCGCGGTTGAAAGATACGGTGGCAAGGATCTTCTTTTTGTGGCGGGGGGATTGGGGCTTGCACCGCTCAGATCGGCCATCAATTACGTCATGGACGACCGGGAAGCATATGGGCGGGTGATCATATTATCCGGTGCCCGGGATCGATCCCAGCGGCTTTTCCCCCATGAGATTGAGCGGTGGTCACGGGTGGCGGATACTTTTGTCCTTGAGACGCTGGACCGGGGCGACGAAGAATGGACGGGGCAGACCGGCGTTATCACCACCCTTTTTCCCCTGGTGGCGGACCGGATGATGCCGTCAAACACAAAGGCCTTCATTGTGGGGCCGCCCGTCATGTACCGCTTTGTCATTCAGGAACTTGAAAAGTTGGGGTTTTCCCATAAAGATATTCTGGTGTCATTGGAACGGCGTATGGAATGTGGCGTGGGCAAGTGCGGCCACTGTCAGATTGACGATATCTATGTATGCCAGGAGGGACCTGTCTTTACATATGATTCAATTCGTGAATCAATGGAGGCGTTATGAGTTCAAAACCGAAAGTGGCGTTCTTCGATTTTGCATCCTGTGAAGGATGTCAGTTGCAAATAGCCAATCTGGAAGAGAGAATCATCGGTTTGGTGGACCTGGTGGAGGTGGTCGAGTTCAGGGAAGTGATGACGGAAAAAGCCCCTTCCTATGACATTGCCTTTGTGGAAGGGTCCATTACCAGAGAAAAAGATGAGGCGCGCCTTAAAGATATCCGGAACCGTTCCGGCATCCTGGTGGCCCTGGGGGCCTGTGCCGTTACCGGTGGTTTGAACCGGCTCAAGAATATCCGCGCAAGCCTCAAGCAGGTGAGACAGGATACTTATGGGGATGACTGGGATCGTCCCCATCTGGACACCTATGCCACGCGGGCCGTGGATGAGATTGTCCGGGTGGATGCGCACCTTCATGGGTGCCCCATCAATCGTCGGGAATTCCTTCGAATGGTGGAGGCTTTTTCATTGGGGACCAAGCCGGAAATCCCAGGGTTTCCGGTCTGTGCCGAGTGCAAAATCAAAGAAACCGTTTGTGTCTTTCATCTGGGAGAGACGTGCCTGGGACCCGTGGTTCGGGCCGGCTGTGGCGCCATATGCCCTGAAAACGGGGTTGGTTGCGAGGGGTGTCGCGGCACGCTTCCCCATGCCAATAATGATGCCATGAAAGATGTCTTGACCCAAAACAATCTGACAACAGAACAAATCTCTGAAAAATTTAGGTTTTTTCCCCCGTATATGGAGGTGACCCCGTGACAGGCAAAAGGATTCGCATGGAAAACGCCCATATTTCAAGGGTCGAAGGCCACGGCAACATCGTTGTGCATATGGCGGAGGATCGTATTGACAGGGTCGAATGGCAGATTCCCGAGGCACCCCGCTTTTTCGAATCCATGGTAGTGGGCCGGGACCTGGGCGAGCTGAGCCGGATTACTTCCAGAATCTGCGGCATCTGCTCCATCGGCCACACATTTGCGTCACTAAAGGCCACGGAAGCGGCCATGGGTATTACCATAACAGAGCAGACGAGACGTTTGAGGGAAATCCTCAACCACGGGGAAAACCTGCAGAGTCATATTCTCCATGTCTGTTATCTGGTGCTGCCCGATCTTTTGGGGGCAGGGAGCGTTTTGCCCCTCATTGAAAGCCATCGGGAGGTGGTGCTGTTGGCCATCCGCCTTCACCGGCTGGCAAACGAGACCTGCGACAAAATCGGAGGGCGAACCACCCATCCCATACGGGCATGCATAAACGGCTTTAGCATGCTGCCGGACAAAAAAACCTTAGGGAAGATTCGGGATGACCATGTGAAAGCCCTGGAGGACCTGAGGCAGTTGACCGAGTTTCTCGGATCCCTTGCGGGGAAACTGCCGGTTTTTGAACGGGAGACGGAATACATAAGCCTGACGGATTCTCTGGAATACGCTCTCTATGACGGTCTCATCAAATCGAGCGATGTGAAAGAGGCCGTAATGCCAATGGAGTACCAGCGGGTGACCAATGAATATGTGGATGATCGCTCAACCGCCAAATGGACCCGCTTTAACCGGGATGCCTATGCGGTAGGTGCCCTGGCCCGATTCAACAACAACCACGCCCAATTGAGTGAGGCCGCCAAATCCGTTGCCGAGACCTTTGGCTTAAGGGCACCCTGCCACAACCCCTTTATGAACACAGTGGCACAGGTGGTGGAGTGCGTCTTTTCCGTTGAAAAGACCATTGAACACACACAGTGGTTTCTGGATAACGGTTTAAGGGTGGAGGATCGGGGATTTTCGGTTCGCGAGGGGCGCGGTGTCGGTGCGGTGGATGTACCCCGCGGGACCCTGTTTCATGATTACACCTATGATAAAAACGGAAAGTGCACAAATGCCAATCTGGTGATTCCCACCAATCAGAACCATGCCAATATCCAGGCGGATATGGCATCGATGACGCCGCTTCTAAGAGATATGCCCTGGAAGGATGCGGAGCTGACCCTTGAAATGCTGGTTCGCGCATACGATCCCTGCATATCATGCTCCACACATTGCGTGGATTTGAGAAGGGTTGACCAGGGGGCGTCCTAGGGGTATTTCCCATCACCCCGGAGTGTTCAGTATCTATTCCGCCTCCAGTCGGAACTTCCCCGTGCGAAACAGTTTGAGGCATACATCGGCCACACCTTTGTCGTAGAGTTTCCCGCGGTTCGCTTCTATTTCTTCGAGAGCGAATCCGACACCCAATGAGGCTCTGTAAGGTCGGTGGGTGGCCATGGCTTCCACAACGTCGGCCACGGCGATGATCCTCGCCTCCAGCAGGATCTCTTCCCCCGACAACCCGTTGGGATAGCCTGACCCATCCATTCGTTCATGGTGTTGCAGTACCATCTTTGAAATGGGCCACGGAAAATGAATTTTCTTAAGGATGTCATAACCGGCTTCGGCATGGGTTCTGATGAGTTCAAACTCCGGTCCGGTCAGAGCCCCCGGTTTGCTGAGGATTTCCGCCGGTACGTTGATCTTGCCGATATCATGAACCAGAGAGGCGAGTCTGAGCCCCTTGTAACGCTCTTGATCAAAATCCATCTCAAGGGCGATGGCGGAAACGATCTCCGTCACTCTGCGTTGATGACCGGCCGTATAAGGGTCCTTCATCTCGAATGCGGATGCCAGTGATATCACTGTCTCTTCCAGATTTTCATTCAATCTGACAATGCCGTCTCTGATTTGCCTTTCAGCTTTCTTCCGCTCCGTGATATCCCTTAAAGTGGCAATATAGGCGGGAACGCCCTTGAATATGATATTGGTGCCGAGCCCTTCCACATCCTTTTCCTCTCCACCGGGTGTGATGATTTTGTATTCGGTCAGAATGCGGTCATGCCCCTTTTTGGTCATGAGATAGCTTTTTATGACGGTCTTTCGCCAGTCCGGATGGATGAAATCTCCCACGTTCATACCGATGCCCAATTCAGGGGATCTGATGCCCAGGAGATCGGCGGCGGCCTTATTGGCAAACAGCGTCTTTCCCTCAGGGTCCACAATGACGGCGGCATCCAGCATATTATCCACAAGAATCCTGAATCGGTCCTGACTTTCACGCAATTCTCTTTCTTTTCGTTTGCGTTCGGTGATGTCATTGATGATGACGACGGCATGGTCACGGAGTGGGATGATGTTGAGGGTTACCATGTGATTGTTGAACATTGCGGGGGCGTCTTCACCAATCTCTTTGTTGATATCCTTTTCCTTAATCAATTCACGGACGCGATCCGCGTGTTCCGGGGGAAAAAGGGTAACAAATTCCTTTCCAAGAAGGTCTCCTTCGGACAGTCGTGTCATGGAGCGCACCTGAGCATTCACTGAAACAATCCGCCCGTCGGATTCTATTTCAACGATCCCTTCTTTCATTCTCTCCAGAATCACTTCAACATGCTGTTTGGCTGAAAGCAGTTCCTGGGTGATTTGCCTCGGCCACATGTCTTTTATGCCAAGGACTTGACCGGAGCGGCATTTTTGATGATTTTCTTCAGGGTTGTCGATCACTGAAAGTATGATGTCGCCCAGTTCTTTCAGGGGGCCTTTTGCGATGAGGATGTCGGCGCCCAGTTCCTCCGGATCCATCTTTTCTTCTGCCGCAAGAGCGGACATGACCGATATCCAGCAGTCTTTAAGCTGTTCCATTTCTCGAATGGCGCTACAGAGTTTACGTCCGTCAATGATGGGCATGACCAGGTCGGAAAATATCATGTCCGGAACGTAATGTTTCAGAATATCGAGGGCTTCGAGCCCGTCTTCGGCGAGTTTGACCTCATGTCCTTCCTCTTGAATCAAGTCCCTGATAAATTCGAGAATCAGTCTGTCATTATCCACAATGAGGATTTTTTTCATGGTTTTGCTCTGAAAAATTCAACATTGAAAAGGCCCGCCTAACAGCAAACGCACAAAAGGCGGATCAAGGCCCTAATCCCGTAGACTATGATAATATCAACTAGTTGGCAAGGGTATTCTGGCTGTTTGCCCTGTTTGAAGGGGTCTTGGGCATGAGCCTGAGGGTGTGTTCAATGTGTTTGTTGATCGCTTGGTCGCTGAACCACCAGTAGCATTTTTTCCCGTTCATGAAGGATGCCACTTGATCCTTTTGGTGAGGGCTGAAAAGACGTCCGGTGACCCCTCCGGGAAGGACCGCCAGGACTTTTTCGTCATCACCCATATCAGCCACCATTCTGAGTGAGGGGGAAATTACGACCTCAAAGGGATTGTCAGCTTGATACAGCCCCCTGCAAAGGGTTTCACCGGAACCTCCCACTGGCATGGGACCGGTTCCAAGGATCTCCTTGCCGAATCCCTTTCGCCGGAGCGGACTCACCAGTTCCAGGGTATGCAACTTCCCCCACAGCCAATTGTGCGGGTCCTTACCGAACCGCTGGCTCATTTTGGCACTGACTTTGAGTGAGGCCAGGTGGAAAAGATCGTTCAGGGTTTCAGTTTTTTCTTGGGTGCTCTTATCGTCAAACCAACTCGAAGACCCATTAAGGATCATTTTTTCCAGGCGTTTCTGCCAGAAATACCAATTGTTCAGAAGTACGTCGGTGGTCTTCTTTCCCAGCTCATCTTGAAACACCAGCCTGGCAAAAGCCAGGTAGGTGGCCTGAAAAATGCCGGGAGCCGCAAGATCCGGTTTATCCGTGAAATCCCATGTTGAGAGGATCTTTCCCATCTCCTCCGTGTCTTTGTGGGCCAAAAGGGCCTTTGCCATGATCGGCGCGATGCTTTGAGCCAGCAGGTTCTTCTGATCCCGTTGGTATTCCCAGTGATCGTCAACGCTTTTGGGCCCCGGAATCGCCATGAGCTCTTTCAGCCGTCTGTAACGGTAAGAGGGGGAGAAATAGGAGGAGTAATAGTAAGGGTAAGCGGCCGGTATCACGTCTTGATTGCAGGTACCGATCCATCCTTTCTTCGGGTTTTTGCTGTGGGGCATCAGGTCGTCCGGTATCCATCCCTTCCAATTGTCCGCACCCTCCACATGATAGGGAAGCGTACCGTCTCCGTTGGTTCGAATGGGAATTTTGCCGCTCGCCCGATATCCGATGTTTCCGGATCTGTCCGCAAAAACCCAGTTGACACAGAGCATGGAAACATTCCGAAGCGCGTCATCCAGTTCATCCACGGAGGTTGCCTGTAGAAAGCGGGTCAATCCGATGCTTTCTCCCATGGATTCCCAAGGTGCCCAGCGCAAAGTGACGACCTTGTCCGTTTTAAGACCTTTTAAGACCTCCGATACAACGGGCCCTCGTTCGGTGAGCCGGATGTTGATTTTTTCCAAGCGGTATCCTCGGGGGGTGTTTTTGTCTTTTATTTTGATCGTCTCTTCAATCACGTCAAATGGTTTGGAAGCACCTCCTTCCAGATAGTGCCCCGGCTTTTTTGGGTCAATGGTCTCCACATACAGATCCTGCATATCGCCGTAATTGTTGGTGGGAGCGATGGCAATAAAAGATGTCCTTCCAATGGCAAAGCTCGGCAGCCCCGGAATGACGGCACCCACGCACCGGATTTCAGGGGTGATCACTCCCAACGGGTACCAGACTCCCGGCAGCATTCTTGTGTCCAGATGCGGATCTCCCGCCAGAATAGCGCTTTTTCCCAAAGCGGGTGCCGGGGAAACAGCCCAATTATTGCTTCCAAGCTTCAAATGCCGGTGAGCGGTAAACGCCAACAGCCTTTCAAAACCAACAACGGCAGATTCCCCTTTGGGTACGGATGGTGATGCTTCACCCATATCCGAAGGATCATCGGGATTGATGTTGATGGGAAGAATCTCTTTTGTTTTATCCGAACCCACCGTCCCAAGAAGCATCTGGGCAACAATTTCCGCTTTCATGTTGGCTGAAGTGGAAAAGCCCATGTAATACAAAATGGAGAGCGAGTCGGTAATGGTCCAGGGTTCCGGCGCTATGCCTGATAGTTTGAACTCCAGATGGACATCCTTTGGGCATTCATCGATAAACGCGTTTACCCCGTCCACATACCACTGAAAGTAATTTCTTGTCTCCTGGTTGAGCACGGCGGCCTGTTTTTTAGCAATGCGATGAAGCCCGATGGTCCGCATGCGAACGTCAAGGTCCCTGGCTTTTTCTCCGGCCAGTTCACTGATGCGTCCCTGTGCGTACAGCCGGTTTAACTGCATTTGAAACAATCGATCCTGCGCGGTGACGAATCCCTGGGCCATAATGGCATCGTGAAGGCTCTCCGCATAGATGTAGGCCATCCCTTTTTCATCACGCTTGACGGTGACGGGCTTCTTAAAGCCCGGAAGCGATATTTCCCCGTCTTTCTGATATTCGTTCAGATGCGACAAAAACGGCATCAATGCAATACCGGCGATGAACAGAAAGAGAACCAGAACCAGGAGGCGTTTGATCCATTTCATTCATATTTCTCCCACAAAGAAACGAAAAGAGAAGCATCAGAAAAAACAGGTGCCGTGCATCAAGAATGCATCTATTGTTTTCCTGTTAGATGTGGGCGATGGCATCTATTTCAACACGCATGCCAAAGGGGAGGGCCGCAGCTTGAATGCAGGTTCTGGCCGGAAGATGGTCCTGGAAATATCTTCGGTAGACGGCGTTAAAACGGGCGAATTCTTCCATGTCGATGAGATAGACGGTGATTTTCAAGGCTTTTTCCAGGGAAGAACCGGACGCCTCAAGGATGATTTGCAGATTTTGAAGGGCCAGTTCAGCCTCTTCTTCCACGGTTCCCGGCTTGAACTGGTTGGTTTCGGGAACCACGGCACCCTGGCCGGATACGTAAACGAGACCGTCATGAATGATCGCTTGGGCATAAGGTCCCCCTGTCACTGCAGCCTTGTCCGTTTGAAAGACTTTCCTTTCTCCCATTTTCTCCCTCCACGGTTCTGGATCCAAAAGTTGATTCAATCATCCATGGACCGGACTGGGCCCTGGAATCAAATGGCAGTCGGCCATGACTTTATTGAAAAGATATCGAAATGCCTTTTAGGCGTCAAGAAGAAAAGGGAAACACAAATTGATCGGCCTTTAACTGAAATATAATATTTCATGTCTAAAATTCATAAGTTGCATATTTGATCCTTAATGATGTATGGTTTATGATATTAATAGGACAATGGGGTGGTGTTTGTATTTGACAAAGTGTCAGCGAGGGGATATGTCCTGGAAAGATGCTTTGCACGAAGCCGGAAATAACCTCTTGATTTGGGCTGAAATTGATTCTGACAGAGAAAATGCTCACGTGCTTGTCGGCCTATTGTAATAACCGCATGGAGGTATCCAAATGAATGATGAGGACTGGGGGGGAATGCCTCACAAAAACGGCAATGTTGTGATGTTTCCCAACGAACGGTTGGCGAAACAAAATAAGAATTACCTTTTTGAAAAAGAGAGCGCAACTCGATCCGAAATCAAGGAGATGTTTTCGCCGCCTCCGTGGCTGTTTCAGCACGCGGATCTTAACAATGTTCTGGCATCCGCTAAACCCATTGATGAAAAAACCCTCAAGAACAAACTTAACCACGCCCACTTTATTGAGCGGCGACTTAGCATTCTATTGCGACACACAAAATACCAACAACATGTGGTTGTAGCCGTGGCAACGGGCCCGTGCTTTGGCGGTGAACTGACTTGCTGGTTTGTGCATGACGGCTTTGGGCAGATAGACCTGAAGAAGTTCGAGTTTCTCCATCTGATCATTGATGACGGGTATTCGGTGATATTGGTTCCGGCGACCCCGCACAAGATTGGAAATGAGCGTTTTTCCCTTCGATTGCCGGAGAAAGCCTTTGCGGTGGGAGAGCGCCAGACAAGGCGCTATTCCTCTAAGAGAGTGGATGTGGAACTGTTTCAGGAGAGTCTTCCGGTTAAAGGGGAGTTGCTGGATTTCAGCCCGGAGGGTTTCCGTGTCAGATGCCACAGAAGAAACTTCAGACGGATTGATGGCTCACGTGTTTTGAATCACTCCTTTATGGTTCATCTCCGAAGATATCGGAAGCTTCTGTTTTCCGGTTTGTGCAGATGCATCCGCCTGCAGGAAGCTGCTGATTTCTCGGAAATGGTCCTGGCACCACCCGAAAGCCGGGCCGAAAGTTTTCCAAACCAGGAATCGGAAAAGCGATTATCGAATATACCACTTACTCCCAGTGTCGTGTTTGAACATCCCCTTTTTCGAAAGAACATAGAACTTGATGTGGCGGATATTTCCACCTCGGGTTTTTCCGTTTTTGAGAAAAGGAAAGAATCCGTGCTAATGCAGGGCCTTATTATCTCTGATCTGAGGATCGTGTTTGCC
>JANQDY010000123.1 GCA_028278625.1 Thermodesulfobacteriota bacterium | reverse complement strand
TTGAGTTCAAATCAGGAAGCATTAAGTGCCGTATTGGCGGCCGGTCCCCGGAAATACGACTATCCGAGAGGAGACAAGCCCGTTATCGCCCTGATTCAGGAGCTCACCAGCCGGAAGCATGGAGGCTCCGTTCAGATCAAAAAGGGAGACTTTTTCCTGGAATTGCGTTGAGATTGGCGATGGAAAGAGACCTCCAACACTCACGAAGCTTTTCCTCCGGACAGGAGCAGTAATGGATAAGCTGATCATTAACGCCGCCATCACAGGCAGCCGGATATTGAGGGACACGACGCCCTATATTCCGTATACACCGGAAGAAATCGTCCAATCCTGTATCGAATGCTGGAATGCGGGTGCGGCAGTTGTTCACATTCATGTTCGGGATCCCCACACGGGTCTGGGAGCACAGGACACGGAACTCTTCAGACAAGTCGTGGAACCGCTCAGAGAAAAGACCGATGTTGTCGTGAACCTGACCACGTCGGGCATCGCCGGTCGGAACCTTCCGCAGGAAGATCGCCTGAAATCGCTGGAGCTGAGGCCGGAACTGGCTTCTTTCGACGCGGGTTCCATCAATCTGGGAGGCGGGGTGTTCATCAATCCGCCCGATTTTCTGGACTTGGCGGCCTCTGAAATGAAACGGCTGGGAGTGAAGCCTGAAATCGAAGTGTTTGACTCCGGAATGATCAGTACCGCTCTGGCGATGAGAGCACAAGGAAAACTGACGGACCCGCTCTATTTTCAGTTTGTGCTGGGGACCCCGTCCGGGGCCGCGGCCACACCGAAATCTTTACTGCACTTGAGCGAGATCATACCGGAGGGGAGCCCCTGGTCGGCGACCGGCATCGGAAAGGCCCACCTGCCCATCGCCCTGATGGCACTCGTCATGGGTGGACACATCAGGTTGGGCATGGAGGACAACGTGTACTATGAACGGGGCGTCCTTGCCAAAACCAACGCACAGTTTGTCGAGCGCATTGTTCGCATCTCCCGCGAATATGGTCGGGAAATCGCGTCACCGGCTGAAGCCAGGGCGATTCTGGGTCTTTCAGAAAGGAAGGGGGCTTGAAAGTGATCGAATCCGGCAGGGGGAGGCCGAAGACTAGGCAAGGATTGTTCAATCTATTCACATCACCTCCAAAATGAGAGGAGAAGATCTCATGATTTTCAGGATGAAGAAGTTCGCGGTTCTAGCGGTGTTTGGTTTGATTTGCCTTTGCGTCTTCCCGATGTCTACAACCGCGGGGCCAAAGGTGGAGGTCCTGACCCAGTTGGAAGCGCCCATGGGTCACGCCACCCTTATGGCATTCACCATTCTGGGTAATTTCATCGCTAAGAAAGATGAATGGGGCTTTATTCTGAGACCCCAGGAAACACCCGGGTTCCTCTACAATATCAGAGAAATGGCACAGAACAAGGCGCGTTGGAAGAACACGGTATTCGGGACCGAAGAAACCATTATTGCCTTGGCCTACAAAGCAGGTGGAACACCCGAGCTCAAGGAATTTCTGCCCGTAAAGATTCCCATCGCTTGGAAAATGCTGTGGTCCGAGGGCCTGGCCTCCCAGGGTATGTGGTTCATCACCTTCGACTCCAAATTGAAAACCATTGCCGATCTCAAAGGGAAAAAGCTGGGGCTGGGTTTGAGGACTCAGTCTGATTGGGGTATGGACGCAACCTTGTTCTTGAATGTGGCGTACGGAATCGACAGCGACAATACCAAGCTTTTCTATCTTGGGCCTGCCAAGATGACGGATTCGCTGCTGGACGGGAAGGTGGATGCCATCTGCATGGGGATGGCGGCGGGAAATGCGCCCGGCAAAAAAAGATGGCTACCCTCGAGCGTATATCTGAAGCTCAAAGCCTCAGGGCGCAAACTGTATTACATACCGATGGATCCGTGGGCTGTAGAAAAGATAAACAAAAAATACGGGACAACCTATCAGGTGGAAAAAGTCCCTGCCGGCACGCTGAAAGATCAGCAAGGCGAGCTAACAGTAGGTGCTGATCGTGCGTTCTTGGCGGCACATCCGACCCTACCCGATGATTTAGCCTACAAATATGTTATGGCAGTAGCGAAAACTGTTCCCCAGATAAGAGATTACCACGCGATTTGGAAATATGTGTGGAACCTCGAGGGAATGGTGTCTGGGCTCACCGCAGAGAACACTCATCCCGGCGCCATACGCGCGTTCAAGGAGTTGGGCATTTGGGATAAGCGAAAGGACTATCCTCCTTTCATTATGCCGAAATAGAGAGTGGCCCGCCGAATGAACTGCCGGCAGGACAGCTGAAGACGCCGAAGCGCTGTCGGTCCGTCATTCAGTCGGCGGGCAATAGTTTGCAGGACCTTTTGCGGAGTCAACTTTCCTAGAGGAAAAGAACAATGTCTGTTCGCAATTTGCCTGCGATTTTGGAAACAATCTCTACAGGAATGAGCGTAGTTCTCACCGTATACGTCGGGATCTCCGTTCTGTATCTGTTTCAGGATGTTTCCGTATTCCATGCCACGTTCCTCGCCTTTGTGGTGGTCATCTGTGCTGTGGACCATCTCAAGAGTTCCCTGGAAAGAGGAAGGGCAACGTCATGGCTGGGTAGTTTGAGGACGCTTTCGGCCTGGGTCGTGCTGATCGTTTCCATTGGTGTTACCATCTACATAGCTTTCAACGCAGGCCGGCTTCAAATGATACAGCCGTTTATTACGGATCTGGACGTGCTGGTCGGGTGGCTTTTGGTCGGCGTCGTGATTTTCCTGGTCGTCGCACACTGGGGTGTACTGTTCGGCGCCATCATCGGTGTTTCCATTGCCTATTTTCTCTGGGGCCATTTAATTCCAATAAATATTTTGGCACATCCGCGATACAGTATCACATTTGTAATAAGCTATCTGGGGATGAATGCAACGGAGGGTTTCTTCAGGTTCATCGGCCTGTTGACGGACAAGATCTACTTTCTCGTACTCTTTGCAACCTTCCTCCTGGGCGCGGGACTGATGTCGCTGCTGATGGAGCTGGGCAAAGCTTTCGGACAACATGTGAAAGGGGGCGCCGCCTTTCCGGCCATCATGGGAAGCACTGCCGTGGGGAGCGTGATGGGACAAGCGGTCTCCAACATTGCCCTCACAGGACAGCTCACCATCCCCATGATGATGAAATACGGCTTCAGGAAATCTACGGCAGGGGCTATCGAAACCGTAGCCTCCACGGCCGGTCAATTGCTTCCTCCGATTCTGGGGCTGGCGGCTTTCATGATTGCCGCGGTTCTCAACATTCCTTACATTGATGTGGCCCTGAATGCCGTATACCCAGCCATACTCTATGTCGCAACCACGACTATCGCCATTCTGTTGACAGCCAGAATTCAGCAAATTGGCTATCTGCGGGAGGAAGTGGACTGGGGTCTAATTTTCAGATTGCTGCCGACTTTCCTGGTGCCCTTTGGTGTTGTGCTGACCCTGCTATTGCTCTACTACAGCCCTTCTCTGGCTGGTCTCATCGGGATACCGTTAATTCTCGTGCTCTCTCTGTTTCAAGGGGAAAAATTGCGTCCCAGTCTCGGTGAAATGTTGGGCCATATCCGGGGGGGCCTTAGGCTAGTGGTGTTGCTTAGTCTTCTGGGCATCGGGGTGGGCGGTTTTGCCCAGGTTATCGGTATCACGCAGATCGCATCCAACCTGGGCACCTTTTTTGGCACGGTGCTTCCCGGCAGTCGGCTCCTGCTTCTGATTATTACCATGGTTATATGCATTATTGCCGGAATGGGACTGCCGACGCCCGTGGCGTATCTGCTGGTGGCACTTACTGTGGGCCCTTTTGTTCAGGAACTAGACGTACCCGCACTGATTGTACATTTTTTCGTGTTCTATTTCGCTATCTTCTCAACAGTTTCTCCTCCAGTTGCCCTGGGCTGTCTGGCCGCGTGCAAGATTTCGGGAGGCAGCTTTTTCAAAACAAGCGTGGAGGCAATGAAGATCGTGGGCCCCACTTTTACCACTCCGTTTGTGTTCGTATATAACCCAAGTCTTCTTGAATTTCCCAGGATCTCGGGAAACGGTCTTTATGTCCTGGGCCTTACGTTTCTGATGCAGGTGGTTCTAGCAATCGGGTTGGTGGGGCATTTTCGCAGGCCACTCAACCTTATTGAGCGTTTGTGGGCCATTGTTTCGGGAGCTTTCGGAATGACATATCTGATCTGCCACGAGAACTACTTTTTGTCGTTGTTTCTTACGTTTTGCGCTTTGGGACTCATCTGGATTTTCTTCCTAAGACCCACCGGCCTTAAGATGGTCGAAGAAGTCCAGGGATGACTTTTCTAGTAGATTTGCCGTGCATTAGGGCATGTTTATGAAACACTGTTCGCTAAGACCCCCTTTGAAAGGAGAGATTGAGGATGAAGGTAACGCTCGAAACTGACAAGATGGACAAGCTGATCATCACGGTGGCCACCACAGGCGGGCTCCATAATAAGAGTT
>JANQDY010000036.1 GCA_028278625.1 Thermodesulfobacteriota bacterium | reverse complement strand
CATGACATATCTCCTGCTCCATAGAAATTTTGATCCTCTGGAACAACGATATCATAGCAGAATATTTTGTCAATTTATTTATGTTACGGAACACTAGGTTGATGCAGGGGAGTTCCAGCATCTCGCCCAGAATCAGGCCCACCTGCCCCGAATCCCAGTCTCCGGCCTGGCGCCCTGTGAGCACCAGATCAAAGTCCCCCACCTTTCGAACGGCATCGGCGAGCGCCGCTGCCGTGGAATAGCTGTCCAATTTTTCAAACGGGTCGTCCTGCAGCAGAATCAGCTCGTCGGCACCTGCCGCCAGGCTCTTTCTGAGCACCGTATCCGAGACTTTTTTCCCCAGGCTCAATACGGTTACCCTGCCGCCCAAATCATCTTTCAAACGGACGGCCACTTCGAGGGCGTTTTCATCAAAGGGGCTGATGACCATGGGGGCATCAACGATCACCTCCATTTTCTCCCCATCAACGCTCACATCGGACAACGGCGCTTCAGGATCCGGAATCTGTTTGGCGCAGACAATGATGTTGATATCCGTCATGACAACTCCTCCAGTTTTTCGATGAGCGCGGGAAGCACTTCCTCATAATCATCAACCACGCCATAATCGGCGACCTTGAACATGTTGCAGCCGGCATCGGTGTTGATGGCGATGATCTTTTTGGAATGAACCATCCCCACCAGGTGTTGAATGGCGCCTGATATGCCCACGGCCACGTAGATGTCCGGTGATATCATGGTGCCGGTAAGCCCCACCTGATGATCGGAGGAGATCCAGCCCTTGTCCACCGCCACGCGGCTGCACCCGATCATGACATTGTCAAAGGATTCACTGAGAGCATCCGCCAGCTCTTCCAGCATTTCAAAACCGTCTTCTTCTCCCAAGCCCGCACCGCCTGCCACCACCACACTGGCCTTGTCAAGGGCAACCGCGTCCTCTCGGACGATTTCAAGAGATGCGGCCCTGATCATGGATTCATCCACGTCCGGCACGATCTCCCGGATTTCGCCGGAGGCAGGAGCGGTCTCGACCGGGGAAAACACCTTGCCCCGTACCGTTGCCAACTGCGGTTCCCCATCGCATTTGAAGACGGATATGGCATTCCCCCCTGAAACCGGCTTGGTCCTCTTGAGTTGACCATCCGCCAGGTCGATGGAGAGATCAACGCAATCGGTGGTCAGCCGGTTGTTCAACCTGGCCGAAAGCCTCGGTCCCACTTCCATGCCCACGAAGCTATGGCTCATGAGAAGGATTTTGGGTCGGATCTCTTGACAGGCCTGCTCCATGGCCGCCACCCAAATATCCGGTTTAAAACCCTTCAGCAGCGGATGTTCCATTTTGTAGACCCGGGCAAGGCCGTATCCAAGGGCCTCGTCGGCCGCGGCAGTAACATCATCTCCTGCCAGAAGAACGGAAACGTCACCGTTCATTTCGCCGGCGAGCTTCTTGCCCGCACCCAGCAGTTCGAGGGTTCTTGCCTCCAGCGCACCCTCCTTTATTTGACCCAGAATCAAAACTTCACTCATTGGTGAACCTCCTTTTCGTAAAGTGCCTGAAGCACCAGTTCATTTAGATCCATCACCCTGAAGGCTTCCTTAAACCCCGCCCCTTTGCGGGCGTCCTCCAACATAATCAGGCAAAGGGGACAGGCGGTAATGACGATCTCCGCCCCGGTGGCTTTTGCCTCCCGGATCCGTACCTCACTCATCTTCATCTCTCCTTCGAGATCCTGCCACATTCTACCGCCGCCACCGCCGCAGCAAAGGCTCTGTTCACCATGGTGGGGCATTTCCACCAGTTTGAGTCCCGGTATGGCGTGGATAATCTCCCTCGGTTCATCAAAAATCCGGTTGTGTCGGCCCAGGTAACAGGGATCATGAAAGGTAACGACCGCTTCAATCCCTTTTTTAAGCCGAATCTTCCCCTGGGCAATGAGTTCCCTGAGCAATAGGGTGTAATGCCTGGCCCTTATGCCGGCATCCGGGTATTCGTTCTTAAAAGTATGAAAGCAATGGGGCGAGGAGGTTACCAGTTCGGTAACGTTGTATTTGCCAAAGAGCGCCTCACACCCCTCCATCTGCTCCTCAAAGAGCCCCAGTTCTCCCACCCTGTGAGCGATATCTCCGCAGCAGGGCTCTTTCTTTCCGAGAATACCGAAGCTCACATGGGCTGCCTTGAGAATCCCTGAAAAAGACCGGGCAATCACCTGGGCCGTGTCGTCAAAAGAAGTGGTGCATCCCGCAAAGTAGCAGAGATCCGCGGTTACCCCCCGTTTGGTGAGATTGGGGATTTCAAGGGTCTCGGCCCAGGCCCCCCGTTTCTTCTTGCTCGATTCCCAAGGATTATTGTACTTGAAAAGCCTCTCAAGGGTCTGGTTCATCAGCTTGGGAATTTCCGTTCCCTCTTCTATGGCCAGAACCCGTTTTTTTGTCACCGCCGTGAATGTGGCGCCGTAAACCGGACAGACCTCCAGACAGGCCCGGCATGTGGTGCAGTACCACAAATTTTTATCTACCCCAGTCTTGTCGTGCCGGTGTAAGAAACGGATATCGCCCACGGGCGAGTGCTCCTCCCAAAGGGCCCGGCGCATGGCCTGAACAAACTCCCTCGGCGCAAAGGGTTCACCGGCCCCCGATGAGGGGCATGAGGCCACGCATCGGCCGCACCGCATGCAACCGTCAAAAAAGATGGCATCGCCCAGGTCGAACGCCCCGGCATCTTCATCTATCTTGAGGAGGACCGGTTCGGCGGCACTCTGAAAATAGATGCCGGCGGGGGCCCCCAGAATATGGAACAGCTTGGTGTAGGGGATTAGCGCTATGAAGCCTAAAGAGAAAAGGGTGTGGATCCACCATAGAAGAGGGTAAGAGGATTCCCCTGAAGACGGGGAAAACAGGCCACTAACGGTCCATCCCACAAAAGACCAGGCACCCCACGCGGGATTTTGGGCCGCGAGCCTTGCCCCTTCCAAGACAAATCCCGACAGCACGATTAAGAGAAGCCATGTGGGAACCAGTGCATCCTCAAGGCGCCTTTCAAGACGGGGAACGCGCTCAAGATACCGGCGCACAAGGGCCCAGATGATCCCTGCCAGCAAAACAAGGCCCGCCAGTTCCATTATCAGGGAGAAGACCAGGTGGGTGTTGCCATGAAGAAAGGTGAAGACGTAATGGTGTATTGAAAGAACGCCGGTGCCCAGGAAAAGGATCAGGAATCCCCAGAAAATGAGAAGGTGCATGAGGCCTGCTGCTCTGTCCCCTTTGATGAGTCGACGCCCCAGAAATGCGTCCGACAACATCTTCTTAAGTGCACTCGGCGAGTAGAAAATCCGTTCTGATTTGGCACTCTTTCGCCACACCAGCACATGCAGGACGACACCGCCTAAAAAGAGGATCGCAGCAATCAGGACCAGCACGTAAAAGATCCACACATGGTCGATCTGCCAGAACGTGACGCGGCTGGGAGCCATTGACGCCTCCTTTTCGGGTGAAATCCGTCGGGAAACAGTTTTAGAAGTATTGTTCGGTTTTTCGTTGACTTGTCAAAACAATTGTTTTTATCCTCTCATAAGGTTTTCTTATATTTAAAAAGCTATACTTATGGAAACGGTATGCGAATCAACCTCAATCAGCTGAGATCCTTCTTTCTGGCAGCCCGCAATAAGAGTATCACCAAAGCCGCACAGGCCCTTTATGTCACCCAACCGGCAGTGACCATGCAGATCAAATCCCTTGAATCGGATCTGGATCTGAAGCTCTTCACACGCTACGGAAAAGGGTTTGATCTGACGGATGCGGGGAAGGTGCTGTACGGTTACGCGGAACGTATTTTTGAAATCGTGGAGGAGATGGAATACGTGTTAAAGGGACACGGAGACCTCTCACACGGTTCTCTGGTCATCGGCACCACGCGAAGTTTCGCCAGGCATCTCATGCCCAGGCTCCTGTCACAATTTCAGGAGCAGTACCCGGGCGTGAAAGTCTATTTGAAAGTGGGAAGTTCCACGAAGATCGCCGAAGGCGTTCTGGCCTATGAATATCATCTGGGTGTCATCGGCCGGATCCCTTTTCGCAGCAAGCTGAGCGTGGTTCCCTATTCCCGTGAGGAATTCTGCCTGGTGGTCCCCACCACCCACCGGTTTGCAAAAAAAAACAGGGTTGTCCTGAGCGATCTGGCAGGGGAACCGATCATCATCCGAGAAGACGGTTCCGGCTCGAGATATGCCATACTCTCAATGTTGAGCGCCCACGGCGTCAAACCGTCTGTTCTGCTTGAAGCGGAAAGTGTCGAGTTTATCAAAGAGTACATCATTCAGGGGAGAGGTATCAGTTTCCTTTACAAACCGGAGATCCGTCTGGAAGCGCAACTGGGTCTTCTGAAACCGATCACTCTGGCCGAAGTTTCCATCCAGGTTCAAACCGATGTGGTTTTTCGAAAGGATGTGGATTTGAATCCGGCCACCAAGGCCTTTCTGAGATTGTTCAATTAGGCTGTGGAAGCAATGGGGAGTCTTATCCTGAAGGTCGTTCCATGGTCACCGGTCTCGAGCAGTTGGATATCCCCGTCATGATCTTTGATGATCCCGTAGCTGATGGAAAGCCCGAGCCCCGTCCCCTTCCCCACCGGTTTGGTGGTAAAAAAGGGGTCGAAAAGCCTCTCGGCCGTCTGGGGGGAAATCCCCGTCCCGGTATCCTTAACCAGAATGTGTATGGATGCAGGATCCGTTGGAGACAAAAGGGTTTTTACGGATATGCACTTCTTCGACTTCACGCCGTCAGATGGTTCGGTACACGCCTCCAATCCATCCCGCGCATTGGTCATGAGATTCAATATCACCTGCTCCAGTTGGTTGGCGTTTCCCATCACCGGTGGAAGATCGGCACCAAAACCCAATTCGACTTCTATCCCCCTGTTACGCAATTGTGCGCCCAGCATCAGCAGGGATTCTTGAATCACGTCATTTATGTCAACCGGCGTCAACTTTTGGGGGTGCTGCCTGGCAAAGAGCTGAAGATGATCAATAATGGTCATCATCCGCTTGGTTCCCTTATCCGCCAGTTCCAGTTGCCTTGAGACATCGTCCCCGTGTTCTACATCAAAGGACCCGTATCGGCTCATCATCTGGAAAACGGTTCGAATCACCATCAACGGCTGATTCAGTTCATGGGCCACTCCCGCGGCCATTTCGCCAATGGATGCCAGTTTGGCCGACTGAATCAATTGGGCCTGTGTCTCTTTTAATTCCCGGTTGCGTTCCTTAAGTGCCTTCAGGGTCTTTTTGTGTTCAAAAACCTCTTCCCGGAGTTTCTCGTTCAACAGTGACAACTCCTTTGTCCGCTCGGCCACCCGTCTTTCCAACCCGTCCCGGGAGTCACGTAAGGCTTCATTTGCCATATCCCGATCTTTCAGAAGCTGATCCAATTCACTCTTGATCAATAAAATGGCGTCAAATACAGCCGTCAGAGGGTGGGCAGGGCTCGGCTGGTCCAATGTCTCCTGGCTCTCTCTGTCCCAACTGATCTGTGCCACGTAACCGAGGAGCTCTTCCACATATACATCGATGGTGGGCCTCTCGACGACTTTCCTCCCCGCTTTTTGACCTTTGAGCCGGTTTCCTTCCTCGTTTGATATCATATCAAAGGCTTCGTTCAATGCACGGACAGTTCGCACTTTAAAAGGCATGATGGGCCTTGCCAAATTGCTTGCGGTACGCGTAAATCGATTGGCGCCACAGAGAATCATCATTTTCATCGGATGATCTCCATACCAATCCTTGATGGATTTCATATAACGGATGCGCGCCTTGGGTGTGGCCCCCTCTATTTCGTCCACCACCGCGATGAAATGGTCGATCCGACCGCCTGGCGGCAGGGCATCAAATGCCTTCTGACGCAACTCCTCAATCATGGGAATATGCATCTCTCTTAAAAAACCGCGGTTAACGGAAAAAAGGATGTTTCCCTGAATGATTTCAAGCTCCAACCCATAGCCGTTCGTTTCAAATCCCCATTTCCCGGCCTTTTCATGTGGCGACTGGAAAGTGACGGCACCGGCTGAGTCATCATCATGAACTTGGCCGGCCCACAGCATGTTTTCTTTCAGGTTATCAAGGGCCAAATCCACCGCATCGGAATAGGTGTCCACCATTTCCACTTGAAACGGGACCACATACAACCGTTTGGCCAGCTTGAAACTGATTTTTGAAAACGTTGATATGTTGCAGAAATAAAGCCCGAGAAGTGATTCCTGCCTTTTCATATAAGAGATATAGTATCTGCGGGCTTCAAGGGAATTTCCCTTCAGGTTGATCATATCCTCTATGAGAATATAGGGGCTTTCCGGCCCGACGGTCTCCGACACAATCCGTGCGATCATGGCCAGAGAATCTTTTACACCACTTAAATTAATAAAACCGGTAGGTCTGCTGACAATGATCCGGTCGCCCAGCAGACTGAAGTTGGCATGGTAAGTCCCGCCGAAATAGACCTCTTTCCATTCCGGTTTCCTCAGAATGCTCAGACCCGATACGGGACATTTTTCCCTCGAAACATTCGACATTCTGGGGCCTCCTTCAGTCAACCAGATTTACATCGAAGACCTGACCTTCAGTGAAACGCATGTTTCTTCATTGCGGAAGACCGGTGCCGTCATCATGAATGGGCAATGGAGACAGACCCCATTCGGCGGAACTATATTGATGCTTTTCTAACAGCCGCTTCCAGAGAGCTTCTTGAGAAGGGTTTGGGCAGTGCCGCGCGAAACCCGTACGCTTCAAAGTCGGACATCGCCGGGTCGTCCACATATCCACTGCAGACCACGGCCTTTACATTAGGATTCACTTTTAACAGCTCTTTGATGGCCGCCTTTCCCCCCGGTCCCCCTTTTACCGTGAGGTCCAGCAAAACCAGATCAAAGGCATCGGAAGCCGCCATGGCGGCTTTGTACATTTCCACGGCCTCCCGACCGTTTCTGGCCGTTTCCACCTCGTAGCCCAGCTGTTGCAGTATCTTCCGCCCGGAATCCCTCAACATCTTTTCATCTTCCATGAAGAGTATTTTGAGATCCTTCAAACTCACGTCACTTGCGGGAACATGATCCGGTTCAACATCCGCTCTTATCTCTGTTTCCACCCGAGATCCGGCCGGCAAGTAGATGGATACGGTTGTTCCCATGGATGTTTTCGATGAAAGAAACATGAAACCGTCATGCTTTTTGACAATGGAATATGCCGTGCTCAGTCCGAGTCCCATGCCCTTTTGTGCACCGCGGTCCTTGGTGCTGAAATAGGGGTCCAGCACCCGCTTAAGATGTTCCGCGGGGATCCCTTTTCCCTGGTCTCGAATCTCCATCTTGACGTAACGGCCTTTTGGAATAATGCCCTCCCCCATTCTGTCATGATCTCTTATCTCGATGTTCTGGGCCTCGAAGATTACCGTGCCCCCGGCGGGCATGGCCTCAATGGCGTTCTTTACCACATTGTGAATGGCCTGGGACAGTAGTCCCTGATCCACGTGGGCCGACCAGAGACCTTCGGACAATCGGAGTTGGCAGTCCACATTGGAACCGCTGAACAGGATCGGCACGGCGCCCTCAAGAAAGGGCCCCATTGCAATGGTTTCCTTTTTGGGAACCCCCCTTTCGGAAAATGTGATGAAACGCTCCGTCAATTCCGACGCCGCGGCGCAACCTTCAACCGCATTCTCAAGGGCTTCGCCGGCCGGTGTTTCAGGTGCCACATCAAATCTCGCCAATTCGATATTCCACAGAATGACCGAAAGAATATTGTTGAAATCGTGGGTAATTCCAGCAGCCAGGGTACCAAGGCTCTCAAGTTTCGCCAATCGCATCGTTTCGTCAAAACGCCTTTTACGATCGGTGATATCCAGGGACATTCCCATGATTCCCGTAAGCCGTCCGTCATGGAAAACCGGGCACATTTTGGTCAGAACCGGAAAGGTGCTGCCGCCCTTTCGCATGGCATTCATTTCAATGGCCTCGAAAGGCTTTACCGCTTCCATATTTTCAGCTTGCCTTTGGATCTTCTCCCAGCATCCCTGACCCACGATATTCTGGATCTGCAAACCCTTTATCATGTCTTCCCGTGTATATTGGAAGCTCTCTAGGGCATGGGGATTGAGGAACGTCACTCTGCCCTCACGGTCGGTCTCAAAAAGTGCGACGGGCAGAAATTCGGCCAATTCCCGGTATTTTTTTTCGCTTTCCAGAAGGACCCGGTTCTTCCTGAGCAGCTCAGCCTCTTTTTTCTCAAGACGACTCACAAGGGACCGGTTCTCAAGTTTCAGTTGTCGCCTCTCAAGCCCCTTTCTCACGGTCAGGAAAAGGGTGTCAATATTCTCCAGGGGCTTGGTCAAATAATCAAAGGCACCCGCATCCCGAAGCGCTGCAATCGCATTCTCCAGGGCTGCATAGCCGGTAAGAACAATCGCTTCTACATTTGGGTCCATTTCCTTTAATCGGCTTATCACCTCCAGACCATCCATGTCTGGCATGCGCACGTCGGTTATCACCAGATCAACGGACTGTTGGCGGCAGATCTCAAGCGCCGCCGTGCCGCAATCGGCACAAAAGACCCGGTAACCCTCCAATTTCAAGGCATTTTCAAGGGTCTTGAGGATATCTTGTTCGTCGTCGACAACTAGAATATTCGCTTTCATGGGGAGATCTGCGTCTTTTATCGCGGCATGCGGGCACAAGTGCTTTTCCGATAGAACTTGATAATAGACGATTTGAGAGCCGTGTCAAAGGGAAAAAACAGGTCTTGGAGGAATAGCGCGGGGATTATCAAAATTGAACAGAAGCGAGAGGAAACGCCCGCTTCTGCTTTTGAGGAGCCGTTCTTACAAAGACTGGTGGTTGCTCTATTCTGAATAGGAAATCTGAAATGTGACCGGATCCGCGTCCGCACCACCGATGGAGAGATCGGCCGTTTCTCCCGGGATGACAAAATCGTGTCAACAGCTTTTTTATGTAAAAAAACTGTCACAATCTGAGCATTTGGCAAGTCTCTACAGATAACGGTCCCCACAACAGGAAAAAAGGCACCGTTTCAGTTTTTGCAGAAACAATCCCGTTAACCTTTCGTATGGTAATGCCGTATGTTAAAACCAATGAGACAAGATCAAACCCCAGCTGCCTTAGAAACAAAGGGTGAAGCGCTGATGATGGAAAACACGTTGGAAAGACTTTCGGAAAAAGCCAGGGAAGGCGACAGTCAGGCGCTGACCCAACTTGTGAAATCAATCCAGGACCGCATCTACGGACTCTCCATACGGATGCTTTACTACCCCGCCGACGCCGAGGATGCAACCCAGGAGATTTTGATCAAGATCATCACTCACCTGAACAAATTCAGGGGCGAAAGCCGGTTCATCACTTGGGCCTATCGGATCGCAGCCAATCATCTCCTTACAACGCGCAAGCGGCGGGCGGAACGATGGGAATTATCCTTTGACGAATATGAGCGGGCCATTGACGAGGGATTGGCCTTTGCCGGAGAGAGGTCCTACGACGGACCCGAAGAGAAGGTGCTTGTTGAAGAGGCGAAACTTGCGTGCATGCAGGGCATGCTCATGTGCATGAAACGTGAAACCCGGTTGGCCTATATCGTGGGCGAGATTTTCGAGTTTTCGGGCATGGAAGGGAGCCGGATCCTCGGCGTCACCCCGGAGACCTTCAGGCAGCGCCTTTCCAGGGCCAGACGGAAACTCAAGGACTTCCTGGCCAAAAAATGCAGCGTATTTGATCCGCAGAACCCGTGTCATTGTGAACGGCAGGTGGCATGTGATGTGGAAAAAAGACGGCTGATCAACCCTCACAACCTGCTCTTTGTCACACATCCCTGCAGGGCCAGGGAAAATAATGAAGCGGCACAGGGGTTGGCGGAGATTCGCGAAATGCTCCGGGTGGCGATGATCTTCAGAAGTCAGCCCGACTATGCCGCGCCGGAAGGTTTCGCAGGGGTTATGAGAAAGATGGTGCGTTCGGGACAAATCAACATTCTTACAAATTAATGTCTTTATTAAGGAGAAAAGAAATGACAAAGAGTGAAGAGACGAAATGGGATTTTCTGAAAAAACATTTTGACTATACCGATCAGGAGATGAAGGCTTTCCGGGAAAATCCGAGAAACACGGAAGTCCTTGCCAAGGCCCCTGACCTGATGAACAAAACCATTGTCATGGAAGTGGTGGCATCAAAAGGGTGTAACAGTCAGCACCGGGTCGGGGACAAATTCTATTTTGACGGCGCGGGAAATCTCATTACCAAACTGAATCCGAAAAGAATCTGCATTTACGCGTTAAATGCCATGGCGGCACCGATCTTCGTGGCCAACGAGCTCTTTTATGCGGGAGCTGATCCCAATGACATGCGTTTCAAACGGACCAGCTGCTTCGATGTGGGCGTCCAATGCGGGGGCTGGGGCCAGATCGCAATGGAAATCCGCGTGGAAGACCGAAAAAAATAATCATTTTGATAACCCCTCCTGCTTGTTCCGCAAAAAAATTGTCAAATTGATCTCTTTGAAATTATCAATTCGATAATTTTGTCCGCCCTTCTCGACTCTATTTTTCACAACTATTTGATATTTCTCAGCTTATCAGATTGGCATATCCCTTGCTTTCCTCGGAAAGCCATCAACGAGTCCCCATGGATCAAGGTAAAGGGCCATGACACTGCCACAAGAGATCGAGGAGGCCAAGCAGCGCCTCCTGGAATATTATGACAACCCCTCAAGGGAAATTGCCCGATTTAGGGAGGAGAAAGGCCGGGTGTTCGGTTATCTCTGCTCCCATGTTCCGGAAGAGATCCTGTTTGCGGCGGACATTCTTCCAATAAGGATCTTCGGCCATCTGGATGACCTCACCGCTTCCCTTTCCCATTTTCAACCCTTTGTCTGCCGGTTGCTCAAGAGCGTGCTGGACAGCGGATTGACCGGCCGGCTCGATTATTTAGACGGTCTGATCATTTCCTACACTTGTGACGGCATGCGCATGCTGTACGACGCATGGTGTTCGGCAATACAGAAAGGATTCACCTACCTTCTGGACCTCCCCTCATCCTTGGACAGAGATCCCAACCAGAAGTACTTTGAAAAGGTTCAGAAGGGTTTTGTATCCAAAATAGAGGAATTGACCGAAGCGCCTTTGGACCCCCAAAGGCTTAGGGAAGCCATCCGAACCTACAATCATTACAGAACCCTGGCCAGGCGATTCTATGCCTTGCGGTCTAAGAGCGACCTGCCCCTTTCCAGTTCGGAGGTTCTAAAGATCAACCTGGGTGCCACGCTGGCTCCCAAAGACCGCTTTAGCGAAAACCTGCTCCGTCTCATTGAACTCCTGGAAAAATGGGTGGACAAAAAACCCCGACCCTCTTCTTCGGAAAAAGCCAGAATCCATGTCTCCGGGTCCCTGGTGGTGGATCCCGTCTTTTACGACATCATCGACCGGACAGGAGGAATGGTGGTGTCGGATGATCTTTGCGTCGGCACAAGGTACTACTGGGACCTGGTGGAAGAGACCGCCGATCCCTTTCTGGGGCTGAGGGACCGATACCTGAACAAGGTGACGTGCCCCTCAAAATACCCTTCCCTGAACCGTTCCGACTTTATTCTCACAAGAATTCGGGAAAGCGGTGCCAGGGGGGTGATCATCATCGGCGAAAAATACTGTGATCCCCATCTCTTCGATCTTCCCGTCATTCGCGAAAAAATCGAAGACTTGGGCGTGACCACCCTGTGGCTGGAAACGGAACTGGC
>JANQDY010000254.1 GCA_028278625.1 Thermodesulfobacteriota bacterium | reverse complement strand
TTCTTCTACTTTTATTTTCCCTGACTATTTCCGGGTAGGTAGACTATCTTGGGATTTTGGATAGGACTTAGGGGAAATTTGCGCGCTTATCTACACCATCCTTTCAAATTTCACATTCCGCAGGCCCTCCGCGTTTACTTTTCGCTGTAATGCATGAACAGCACCTAACCAGGCGGTCATGGCCGGGAAACCAATTGTGAAAGGGCTTGACAAAGCATTGGCGCCATTCACTTTGATATGCGGCAAAAGCAAAACTCGTTTGATGTCTCCAATCATCGCAACGCCTCCCTGTTATTGATAACAATTTTGTAAACATGCCGTCGAACGTCCTCATCCAGTTTTATTGCCTGTTTGCCCAAGAGTCTTCCATAGGTGTGGATCACCCACCTGGCAATCTCCAAGCAAAGCTTTTCGAGCCAAACATCCTCTTGTTCCCTGGTTTCAAGGAATTCCTCACAAAGCCATATTTCCTGATGACGCTTTAGCTGGGAATGCTTTGATTGGTACTGTTCGGCAGAAACAGCACGGACCGCCCACATTTTGCTGACAATTCGGTCCATCAGATCCTGTAAGCGATAATCACGCCCTTCCCGTATGCGAACATTGTTGTAGTCTGTCTTGAACAGCTTATGGAGAGCGTAAAAGACATCTCGATATTCGAAATATTGAAATGATTCGCGGAAAAAATTCTGCTTAGGGAAATGAGTGTCCCGTTTTTTCAGAGTTGGCGGCATTGATATGAGCAAGTGAGCCTTGCCGGCATTTCGATTATTTAGGACGCTGATATTCTGTGGTTTGGTGCCGCCATATCCAATGGTCGTTAGGTTGTAGAGTTCCGAAAATCCTCTAATACTATACGTATTGTTGCGTTTCTTTTCCCTCTGTTCCTTAATCTCATTGGAAAATCGAATGCTATCAATCCGCGTTTTCAACTCATAAATCATGCCCGAATTACTGAGAATTGAAAGCTGATGATAAGTATCGTTCACGGGAAAATAGACCTGCTTTATCTTGGAACTCGTGATAGTGCCGCGCTGATCATCCGGCTTTGTCATTTTCAAAAAACCGTTCTTGAGCGATTCGTAGCTCTCGGTTTTTATCGACAAAAGGCTTACCGCCAAATCCGAATCGTTTTGAATATGTTCGATCAGTTTTTTGGAGTCTTCCATTTCAAGGGTTAAAAATTTATAGACGTCCAATACTGCTGCATTACCTAGAGCATCTATTTCAACAGTGACATTCCCGCTTCGCAAGTATCCGTCTGCGAAATTCTCGGCATCCGCTATTACCGGCGTTACGTAACTATTTTTGTTTTTGCGTGCACTGGGATGACTGAATGTACAAGGGTGCGTGGACAGAGACATTTGTCCTGCACGTTTTGCTGCCTTTGGCAACCAAGTCTCTCGCGAAAAGACCTCTCTTTCCTCAAAAAAAGCATCTATTGCCGGATCAACCATAAAGCTACCTCCTTTTTAGATTTTTATTAGACCAAACTGATCCGAATACTCATATTCCTGCTCTTCCCGATACAAAAAGTTGAGTTCCCCATACCGAAGCGAAATTGACTTCCTGCTGCGATCTTCGCGATCGGCATGCCGTTCTAGCAATTCCCCATAATCACGTTTCAGCCACAATCTGCCTTCCTGGCTTCTGCTGATTCCCAGATGCCGTATTCCCAAAATGTTTTCACGATCGACCGGATGTCCTCGGTCATCTTTTTCGACAAAGACATATCGTTCTTCATCCGGCTCATAAATCAAAAACACCTTCGTGGTTGGCTTGCCCTCGCGAAAGGGTTTTAGCGTTTGGGGCAGCGCTGTCAGGAACCAGGTTTCCTTAAGAAAACCTTGCAGTTTTTCCGGTCCTACGCTTGTATAGTTGGCAAGTTCCATTTGAGTAACAAAGTGTTCCAGATCGGACAGTGATTTTCGATGATTCAGCGTCTTTGGCTTCAGGATGCGCGGAATTGCATCAATGTTTTGGGAGATAGCCTTAACGTCGATCAATTCGCAAAGGTCGTGAGTTTCGAGCATCTGTTTTTCTTCGTAGCCAGGTCGACAAAAATACTTCTTGCCCGACTGATTTCCATGGAAAACTGTCTTCCAGTTGTATTGCATCAAAGCAATATTTGGGTGTTTTGCCTCACCCTTTCGATGCCGGCGGACGCGTCCGGCGAGTTGGATGATTGAACGGTAAGAAGATGGTTCTATAACCGCCCAATCAAAATCATGGTCGCGACCGATTTCTTCCACCGGGGTTGTCACCAAGATAAACAGCACCTGCTTAGTAGCACTGCTGTCCAAATGCCTCCGTATTACCGGATTGTCAAAAGCCTCCGGTTCCGCACTCGCCTTTTCCTTGCGTTTCAGTATGTTGTCCAGGTGTTTTTCCTGTTCGTGGCGCAATAGCAAAATTTGCTGGGAGTGGTATGCCATGATTTTCACACCGATATCATTCGGCCAGTCACTCTCAATGAAGTATTTCGCTGCGGCAATGCAAGGGGCGATATTGGCCATCCGAACGACACCAAAAGACACATTGATGCCAGAACGTTTGTCTTGGATATGGTGATGCCGGTGTTTGTCTAAAACCGCTTGCTTAATCCTGCCAAAATACTGTTCCAGCTTCGTCTCTTCATCGTCGAATTCATGTTCCTCTAAAATACTTTTGCATTCGATGATGTCGGCTCTGCGTTTTGCTGGTTGCCCTTTCAGTCTCTCAACCCGTTTTTTAACGAATTGCTGGTGTTTTTCGCGGTAAACCGCTATTGCAGCAGGGTCTTCGTGGTCATCAATGCTGGTGACGGTGGTCCTGAATTCATCTATCCAAGCACAGCCGATTCTGTTTTGAGCGTTACGGCTCAGACGGAATATCCCCCAACCGGACCGGTATGCATTAAAGTAACCTTCGGCAAGATCAGGTGAAATTGTTGCGGACGATATCATCACTTTGCAGCCCAACATCCCTGCAAGATGGACCAATCGGCCGATGGCGATCAAATCGGTACCTGAAAAATCATCCACTTCATCTATGACCAAATCTGATGACATGAGCCGTAAACTCGGTAATATATGACGTCCGCCCCTCCTCGTTTCTGTTGCACCCATCACATGATCGATGGTGCAGGCCAACACTGGCGCATAGAGAAATTGGCGGTCTCGCCACTTCTTCAAAACGGTTGCCAGCCCTTCTTCCGGAATTTCACAATCAAAATCGATATCTTCGTCTAACAACTGTGCCGCAGAGTCAGAGCCTGAAAGATCATTCATTGAAAACCCATCTTGCCGCCTCTTCTGGTGATGAAGTTCCATAATCGCTTTGGAACCGATCAAGACCGCCAGTTCACTGTCATCCAGCCCTATCCTTTCCCGATATTCATCCCCTGTCTGCACGGTCAGCGTACGCAATCCCAGGGCGAGAATATATCGCAGACTGTCCCCATCGGCTGATAACGCCTGCATGACTTTGGCATTGGCAAAGGTCTTACCGCAACCCGTACTGGCCATATTGACCGCAAAGAAACCGTACCGCGATTTATCCTGGCTTTTCCGCCATGCTACTATCTTTTTGACTGCCTTGTTCTGCCAATCGAATGCCTTCGGGCTGTTCTTCTTCAGGGAGGGAAGGCTTTGTATTACAGGCGGGTCTTGTTCGAATCTTGGCAGTAAATGGGCGGTTCGCAGGGCGTTTTTCATCACACCTACAAGGTGTTCATCCAGTTTTTGTTTAAGAGATCCTGTTTCTCTGTCGGTATTGGCGAACAACCCCGTACTATCTTGCCAGTTTTTGTCCATCCATTGGGATGAATAGTAGTGATCTCCCAACATTAGGCATAGACGGGCATGATGCAGGATCGACCTGTAGCTGCCATCGCTCATACTTTGACCAATCATAGGCAGACAATCACATAGACGTCGCGCCCATTTCTTGATCTGTTTCATCCACCGTGGAGACTGTTTCAAGAAACCATCGGGGAATTCAAAGCACGCTTCGAGCCTCTTTCGATACTGAGGTTGCTCCTGACGGTTTTCATAACCCCATTCTTTTGAAATCCATTTAGAAATAGAGAACACATCAGGCGCAGGTTCATCTCGCCAGTCTTTGGGATCGGTCGGCAAAGGGAGGCGATGATGCGAGACAATCAGCCACCCCAAAAGACTTGCGGCAGGCGGAAGCTGGAATAGCGGTCTTTGTTCCTTTTGCCTTAAAACTTCCACCAAGTGCGTTTCATCGAATTCACAACCGCTCAATGATTTCAGCCATAGGTTATCATCATTGTGGCTATTACTTGTTTTGATTAGTGCATTCAGCAATAGGCAGGAAATCCATTCGTGGCGGATTGGATCACCGAATTTAGAATTGCTTTTCAGTTTTTCCTGAAACTGCGCAGATGCTTTTCCCCAATCATGCAAGAGGGCGGCAAGCGCTGAAAGCGCTTTGATGAGCGGAAGATGAAGCCAGTCGTTTTCATAGTGTGGAATCCTTTTTTGCGTTCTATTCACCGGTACCACGCCTTGCCCATCAAACTTGCTTCTATTGCCCACCACCCAGAGCAACTCACTTCTGGAACGGCTTCTGATCCAATGACAGGATACTGCGGTGCTCTTGCTGGCGGTTCGACGCAGGTTTTTTTTGACTGTTTTCAGGCCTTCATCGGTAATAATGGTTTGCCACGTATTGTCGCCGATGCGATTGGCAAAAGCATCCAGCACCCGACGCGTCTTCTTAAGGGCATTTTTTTCGCACTGGGAAATGAAAATGACCATCATAGCGGGACATCCTCTTTAAACTCTTCACCACCTTTAAGAGCCAGGATTTTGACTTGTCTGAACATGAAGTCCAATGCCCCGTGATCGGTAAAAGTTTGCAGACACTGCTGGCGGAATTCCTGTTCGTTAGCATTTTCTTTTGCGCTAATGAAAGCCCAAGGCAGAACGATGGCATCCTTGACCAGGTCTGCAACATCGAAAACCAACGCACCGCGCCGGGTCTTGCCGTGCATGACCGCAAAACCATGAGGTATGCCCAGCACCCAAAGGGTTGTTGCGGCAAGCCCGTAGGCAAGATAGTTGCCGTGATTTAGAAAGGCATTGGCCTTATCGGTGGCCTCACGTTCACGGGAAAATTCTGCCATGTTGGTGTGTTGAGCCGCGATCTTATAGAGCTGTTTCGTCAGTTTTGCTTCGGTAGAAAGCAGGTAGGAAGTCTTTCTTGCGGACGTTATCTGCTCGCGACAGGCATTTAGGAGGTCCAAGAGACCAGGCCCGGATATATCGAAACCGGCTTGTTTCATATCGCGGTCCTTCTGCCAGGTGCGCTGCAAATAGTCAATACGGGATTGCTGCAACGCCTTTGCGGCCTGGAGCCGTTTTTCCTCATTGAACCAGAAAGATAACCAGCCTTGAAGGTATTCGGTAGGCCGGTACTCGCTCTGCGGAGTAAACCATTCAACGTCATTTCCCATGAAAAGCGGCGTACCACCGCCGCCACAAAAACCGACCAGAACGCCTGCCTGGGCAAGCATGCGAACAGCGGCCTGGGTAATGGAAGTGCCTGACCCCAAAAGGATTACGGTGGTGTTGGCAATAGGAATGTTGTAGTATAAATTGTTTTTTCTGGCCTCGGTCAGATATAACACACGACCGTCTTTCTGCATTACACGGCAGTGCTCCAAGTAGTAGATATTGGCCCGTTTTGAATGCAAAATTGCCTTTAATCCTGTTATCTGTTCCACAAACACTACTCCCCTTCTTCCATTTTTTGGCCCGGTTTTGCTTCTATCAGGCAATTGTCAACGGATTGCTCAGAAAGTTATCTTGTTTGCATGCCCGATTGCGTTTCAAGACGTTGGTTGGATTGATCAATGCCCAGTCAAACACATTAACAAATACACCCCCACGCAGTGCGGGAAAGACATTGCCCTGCTACAACCAAAAACAATCATTACGTATTAATTATAGTCTAATCAAGGCTACGCTTATTGCGCCTTAGGTGTCAACAGTGATTTTTCGATGGGGAAAAGCAAGAGACCATTTATCGGGGTTTTTGACAGTTTCTATGGTTGGAAGACGAAGAATATACTCAGCAAATCGTGTACTTCCGATGAAGGATGCGCTGAAAAAGCGGGCTAGATTGTTCCAGAGAACTGACGCCTCACAGCCGATATGTCAAAAGAAGGAACAATTGTGGTTTGGCTGGATTCCGGATCAGGCCCGGAATGACGGGTGACGGCATCAATAGGGCGTGGAGCAGAATGAGAAAGTTCGCAGGGAAAGGATAGGATGGCCTGTAAAATGCAAAGGATACAATATAACGTCCTTCCGCTTTTATTCAAAAAGCGTTAACCCTGGAAACGAACCAAAGTGTTCGTCAAGAGTAAACAAGGAGACCTTGTGGTGTATGCATATTTGGGCAATGAGGTGGATATCCATGGGTGGGATCGTAATACTCTTTTGCGTTCTTCATTTCGGATATGCCCGCCATCCTAATGCCCAGTTTCTTCCAGCAATTCCGCACGCCGCATATCCGCTCGGTTACTTTCCTGAAGGGATTTTTCATCCACATCAACGGTTCCAAGGAGACCCACAAGCTGCTTCAGCTTGGCCCGCCTGATCAGCTCTCCCTTACCGCTTGTGCGACGGCTGCGATCTTGGTTTTTGCATCGGAATACCGCATCAATACAATGACCAAGGCCCCATCCAAAGTGACGGTTGTTCTCATGAAATGCTCCATCATATGTTTGGGCGATTGAGTTGGCCCGGGAGGCTCCGTTTTTGTCGGGGAGGAAAGGACCTCTGCCCTGAATTCTTCACGGAGCGTCCGAGCGGAACGCAAATATCACATGTTAAAATATAAAGGGCGTGCTCCCTTAGCACATAAACAACCCGCCGTTGATATCCAGGGTGGTGCCGGTGATGTGCCGGGCCCCGTCCGAGAGAAGGAAAAGGGCCGCCGCCGCTACATCGTCGGTATCCGCGAACCTTTCGAGGGGACACTGTTTTATCATGACCTCTTTTCGATCCGGGGGAAGCGTTTCCAGCATATCCGTTTCCACGGGTCCCGGGGCCAGGGCATTTACCGTGACGCGGTAGGGAGCCAGGGTCCTGGCCAGGGTTTTGGTGAGGCAGATCACCCCCGCCTTTGAGGCGGAATAGTGGGCCCCCGCCGCCAAGCCCCCCACTCTGCCGGCCAGGGAAGCCATACTGAGGATCCGGCCGCTCTTCTGTTCCTTCATGATGGGCATGATTGCCTGACAGCAGAGAAAGACCCCCTTGAGATTGACGGCCATCATTTCATCCCATTCTTCCTCGGTAATCTCCTCAATGGGTGGGGATGTGCAAATACCCGCGTTGTTGAAGAGAATATCGATTTTCCCAAATTCCCGAACGGTTCCCTCCAAGAGGGCCAGAATATCCGTTTTCTTTTTCACGTCCAGCCTGAAGGGGACCACTCGCCCGCCAAAGGCATTTTCAATTTCTTTTGCCGCCTCTTCAACGCTCTCAAAATCGATATCGCCCAAAGCCACGGCGGCGCCTTCGGAAACCAGACCTTCCGCAACGGTTCTGCCGATCCCCCTGGCACCCCCCGTTACCACCGCCACTTTTCCTTCAAATCTTCTCACCCCAAAACCTCCATATTTTCCGCCGAAATCTTCTCCGGCCCTTGCTTTCTTTAGGCCCCCGCGGTTTTCAAAAAGAGGGGTTCAATGCATTAGCCGGCTTCGCCCTGTTCCAGACGGTCGATGATGACGCGAAGGTCCGCTTCTATGTCGGCTCTCGCGGACGCAACGCGCGCCAGATCCGCATCCGAAAGGGGCTGCCGGGGCGGCCCCATCTCGATGCCCCTCATCTCCATGGCAACCTTGAACCCCAGGGGAAACGGCAATTGAAACATGTTTCGGACCAACGACAGCAACGAATACTGTTCCGTTC
Source organism: Thermodesulfobacteriota bacterium (assembly GCA_028278625.1). The sequence continues at coordinate 18,730 of JANQDY010000254.1, read as the reverse complement.
TGGCTGTCTCATAATCTCCCGTCAGAAACGCCTGACGGATCTTCACCAGTATCTCCGGCAATATGCCGGAAGTAGCGGTCATGCACCCTTTGCCGCCCATCATCAGGCAGGGGAGCAGCGTCTCTTCCCTTCCCGTTAAAACGTTCACATCCGCGCCCACAAGCCTGATTCCATCCATGAAATGAAGCAAATCCACCATACTGCCGCTGCTGTCTTTCACGCCCACCACATTGGGCTTTTGGGCCAGACGTTGCACCAGATCATACCCCAGGGGTTCCGCAAAAAGGGGGATGTTGTAAATTATTACGGGGATATCCACCGCATCCATGATGGTTTCATAGTATTTGCCGATCATGTTCTGGGACAGTGGAAAAAAGTGGGGCGGCGCAATGACAATGCCGTCGCACCCTATTTCCCTGGCCCGTTCCGCCAGAAAAATCGACTCCGCCGGATGGCTGCTCCCCACACCGGGTGTCACCGGCACCCGCCCTTTGGCCTGGTCATGGACCATCTCCATCAGCGCCACTTTCTCCTGGCGGCTCATATGAATATATTCGCCCACGGTACTGACGGGGAAGAGGCCGTCCACACCCCGTTCCACCTGAAAATCGACCATTTGGCGCGTGGCATCTTCATCGATCCCGCCCTCTTCCGCAAAAGGGGTGAGCATGGCCACATAAATGCCTTCCGGTTTAAACATGGTTCATCCAATCATAAAAAGTGTTACAGGGAAGCGGAAAATCCGCCGTCCACGGGGATGGAGACGCCCGTCACAAAGTCGGAGGCCCCACTGGCCAGAAAAACCGCCGTGCCGGCCAGATCCGCCGGGATCCCCCAGCGCCCGGAGGGGGTTCGGTCCAGGACCCGTTCGTTTAAGCCCTCAATATCCTTTCGGGCCTGACGGGTGAGTTCCGTGTCAATCCATCCGGGCAGAATGGCGTTCACCTGAATGTTGTCTACGGCCCAAGCCGCCGCAAGACTCTTCGTCAACTGAACAACCGCCCCTTTACTGGCGCCGTAAGGTGCCAGTTTCGGCCCGCCGAACAGGGAGGTCATGGACCCGATGTTGATGATCTTGCCGAAACCACCCTCCTTCATGAAGGGGTAAGCCTCGTGGCAGCATAAAAACGAACCTTTCAGGTTCGTTTCAATGACCTGGTCCCATTCCTGAACCGTATAATCCTGAGGCATTCTTCGAATATTGATGCCGGCATTGTTCACTAAAATGCTGATATTTCCCAGCTTTTGGCGGACCTCCGTCATCATTTTCCGGATGTGGGTCTGGTTGGTGATATCACAACTGAAACCCAGAATACGCCTATCGAAACGCTGACCCATTTCCCCCACGGCTTTTTCGATTTTATCGCGATTTCTGGCAACCACCACCACGTCCGCGCCTGCGGCCGCAAACCCTTCCGCAATTCCCCGGCCGATGCCGCCGTTGCCGCCGGTAACGACGGCGACCCTGTCTTTCAGGGAAAAAGGGCTGTCAAACATGTTTCACCTCCAATAATTCATTGGGTGTCAGAAGAAATGGCGCCACGCTTTCAAAAAACCCTTGAATCACTATTTGAGCATGGCGTCATATTGGTCTTTCCAATCCGATCCGAATTTTCTTTTATAAAAATCTCCAAACCGGTGGAACCAACGCCCCCAGGGATTTCGGCCCTTCATTTGGGCATCCAGAACATCATTCAGATAGCTGGCGATGTCTTCCATCTTCTCTTTCGGAATAAACGATGCGGCCCCTTCTTTGTAAGATTTGGCCGTGTCTTCCAGACTCATGGCGTGAGCCGTCAGTATCACCGGCAACACATTCCGTTCTTTGGCTGTTTTCAAGAGTTCGTACCCATTCACGCCCATGATATCCAAAATGGCGATATCAAAAGGCATGCTTAAGAGCATTTCATTTGCATCCTGGAAGTTGGAAGCGGTTTTGACGTCACACATACCCAGGAACTCCTCAAGGGTTTCAAGAACATCCGGTTCGTCGTCAACGATGAGGACTTTTCTGCCCTCCAGCAATCCTCTTCTCACAACGACGCAGGTCGTGTCCGTTCCCATGACCACTTGAATGGCCACACTCCCGACCCGGGATCTGCCGAGGCTTGTCCCTCTGCTGCCCAGAACAATCATGTCCATGTCAGTATGGCTGGCGTAACGGATGATCTCTTCAGCCGGATCACCGCCGCTGACAAAAGTTTCGATCTTTTTAAAGCCCCAGTCTTGGGCTTCTTCTTCTGCCAAGCTGAGCAGTTTCTTCCCGATCTTTTCCCGGAGAAAGACCTCGGGTGTTTTGTCAATCCTTTCAACGCGAACGTAATCCTTGATGTGTTCCGGGATGTGAAGCTGTCTGACCACGTGAATCAGATGAAGGATCACGTCCTCAGCTCCCCAAATGCTGGCTGCAAATTTGATGGCCTCTGAAATGTGACCAGAGCCGTCTACCGGTACCAAGATTTTCTTTGCCATTGTCTCAACTCCTCTTGTTTTGATTTCCTGTACCCCTAGCAAAGGGACAATATTATCTTATTGTACCCTAAGTTCTGCTCCTTGACGACCCCTTTTTCACCGGACCCCTATCGCCATGTGATACGAGCGCTCTTTCGAAGGGGAATCCGTTTGGGGGTATATACCGGATAGCCCAGCATCATGGCGCCATGGCAGTCGTGGTTCCCAGGAATATCAAGGGCCTCCAGCATGGGCGGATAGTTGTTGATGGCCGCGTTAAAATAGCCGGCCCAGCAGGCGCCCAGATCAAAAACAGGGGCCGCCAGTTCCAGTGTGGTAAGGGCAATAATACAGGCCGTGGGAGAGGCCGGCAACGGAAGGTCGTTGGGTCCGTGGGCCACAACAATGTGCGGCGCGCCCCTGCAAATCCAGTCACCGCCCGCGTCGGCATCTTGGATGATCAAATCGAGGAGTCTGTCCGGGAATATGGCCGTTATCTCTCCCTTTCGCATGGCCCGCATCCAGTCAATGACCATTTTGCCGAACCGCTGGACCTCATTGGGATCATGGATCACCGCCCAGTGGACCGGCTCCAGGTTCTTGGCGGTGGGCGCATAACAGGCCAGCCCGATCAATTGTTCCAGCACCTCTTTCGGCGCGGTCTGTTTTTTGTAGGTACGGATGGAGCGACGGGTGCGGATCAGTGCGCTCACTTCCGGTATGGAGGTGGAAACACCCTCGGGCACCGGATCGCACGCCTCCGGCTGCATACTTAACAGACCAAATGCCCCCGTGGGACAAAAAGCAACGCAGTGGCCGCAGTTGATGCACTGCATCTCACCAACGGCAGAAGCCTTTGGAAAACCGTCTTCTCCCATTTCAATGGCCCGTTCAGGACATTCGGAGACACAAATGCCGTCTTTGTTGCACTTTTCCTTATCGATCAAGACACCGAATCCCATGATGATCCTCCTTTCATATAAGCCCGAATTCTTCCATATTGGCATCCGCGATGGCCTGAATTTGGGATACTTTTTGACGCCCCGAATCGTCATTTAAAAGATGGCGGAACCGCTTTTGCAGTTTGAGATATTCCGCCACCGGGACTTTCTTTTTGATCCTTCGCACCGTTGTGATCTTCCCCTTCTCCATTTCAAAGAGCGGGATGAGGCCGCTTTGGACCCCCCTTCGGCCCACCTCGAGGGTATGATCCGACGGAAAGCCCCAAACAGAAGGACAGGGCGTATCGATCTGGATGTAGCGAGGACCCCTGAATTCCATGGCTCTTCTGATTTTTTTCCTGAGATCCTTCAGATAGGCCACCGAGGCGGTGGCCACGTAGGGCACCCCGTGGGCCGCCACGATCATGGGAATGTTCTTTTTCATTTCCACTTTCCCCATTGACGCCCGACCCGCCGGGTGGGTGGTGGTGGCGGCATAGAGCGGTGTCGCGCCGCTGCGCTGGCCTCCCGTATTCATATAGGCGCCGTTGTCCACACAGATGTACAAGACGTCATCTCCCCGTTCCAGCATGCCGGACAGGGCCCCGAAACCGATATCAAAGGTGGAACCGTCCCCGCCGATGCCGATCACCCGCGTTGCGTCCCTTTTCTGGGCGCGAAGGGCTGCGGCAACGCCGGTGGCAATGGACGGGCCGTTTTCAAACAGATGGTGAATCCAGGGAACCCGCCACGGAGAATATCCGTACGGGGAGGTAAAGGTCTCAAGACATCCCGTGGGTGTCACCACGATGACATCGGGCCCCGTGGCTTTCAAAATATGGCGAACCGATAATGCCATGCCGCAACCGTGGCAGGCCCGGTGTCCTGAAACAAAAAGGTCCTCCTGATGCATTTCCTTCTTTCCAGTCATTTTATCTACACTCCCGAGGGTACCCTCGCATTGTTCAACCCCGCCCAGTACGGTTCCCGAAGGGAATGGCTGGCGGTCCGGGCATCTTGGACCCTGCCGACGATTTCCCTGATTCCGGCCTCATTGACATCCCGGCCCCCAAGGCCGGCGATGACATTCACCACCTTCGGTGCCTTGGGCTCGCCGTAGAGTTTGGCTTTCAGATCCATACTGACGGCCCCTTCACTGCCCAGGGACAGGTTGGCGTCAATCACTGCCACGATTTCGGAGCCTTTTACCGCATTCCAGATCTCTTCGTAGGGAAAGGGTCTGTAACTTCTGATTTTCACAAAGCCGACCTTGTCCCCTTCGGCACGCAATCGGTCCACGGCATCTTTGATGGTGCCGGCCACGGAACCCATGGCCAGAAGAATTGTGCGCGCATCCTGGGTATGATAGGTTTCGATGAGACCGCCATGGTCCCGTCCCGAAATGTCGGCCCATTCCTCAAAAACCGCCCTGATCCGCCTTTTTGCGTACTGCATTGCCTGCTGAACCGAATACCTGAGCTCCATCAGCATGTCTTCTTCCCCGATGGAGCCCCATGTCTTGGGATTGTCGGGATCCAGATAGTCCTTCGGTTCAAAAGACGGCAAAAAGCGGTCCACATCCTCCTGGCGGGAAAGGGTCACCCTTTCATAGGAATGGGTCAGAACCCATCCGTCCATGCAGACCATCACCGGAAGAAGCACCCCGGGGTCTTCAGCGATTTTAAAGGCTGCGATATGGGTGTCATAGGCTTCCTGACCGCTTTCCACAAAGAGCTGAATCATGCCGCAGTCCCTGAGGCTCATGGTGTCCTGGTGGTCTACCTGAATGCTGATGGGGGCCGATACGGTGCGATTGACACCGGTCATCACAAATGGCAGCCGCATACCGCAACTGGCGTACAGCACTTCCGACATGAGGAGTAATCCCTGGGAAGCGGAAGCGGTGTAGGCGCGGCTTCCGGCGGCGGAAGCGCCGCTGATGACGCTGGCGGCCGAAAACTCGGAATCGACACGCACGTATTCCGCGTCCATTTCCCCGTCGGCCACAAATCGGGCAAGCCCTTCCACGATGTGGGTCTGGGGGCTGATGGGGTATGCCGATATCACCTGGGGCCGGCACGCCTTCACCGCCAGGGCCACCGCCTCGGACCCCTCCAGCACTTTCACGACAGACATATCATTTCTCCTCTCTGACCATTGAAATGGCGTCAACCGGGCACTCGTAGGCGCACAATCCGCAGCCCTTACAATAATCATAATCAATGACATAGGCCTCCCCCACCACGTGAACCGCGCTGTCGGGACAGACGCTTTCGCAGGTACCGCACGCCTTGCATTCCTCCATTTTCAAGACCGGCCGCTGGTCTCTCCAACTGCCGGTCTTGTAGCCCAGGGAAGTGCCGCCCCGAACAACTGCGCCGATGCTGATTTCCATTGTTTCAATCTCCCTTAAGCATTTCGTAACTGCGGGCAACCACCTCTGCGTTCTTCTCACCCAAGGCACCTGGAAATTTGCTCTTGACCGCTTTCAGTACCGCCTCCAGGGTCAGTTCCCCGGTCATGGCAGCGAAGGCTCCCAACAGGGCCGTGTTCATGATGGGGCGTCCCAGAATCTCCCGGGCCAGATCCTCCGCCGAAAAGGTAAAAACCCTGAAATCACCCTTGAGGGGCAGGATTTCAGCATCTTTGTCGGTGTTCGCCAGAACCATGCCCCCCGATTTCACACCTTGTGCCACGTCCACTTCGTTCAGAATGGTGATATCCTGAAGGATGGAATAATCGGCTTTGGCAACACGACTTCTCACGCGAATGGGGTGATCGTCGAGACGGCAGAAGGCCATAATCGCCTTTCCCCGTCTTTCTCCGCCACCGCCCAAAAAGGGAAACGCCTGTCCGTATTTCCCGTCCTCCAGGGCCGCAATGGCCATAAACTGGGCCAGAACCAGAGATCCCTGCCCTCCCCTGCCGTGTATGGAGATTTCTTTCATGGTTTCCCTCGAATTGTTTCATAATATGGAAACGGTTTCAAAATATGCCCCCCAAAAAAACACGACAACCGGTCAGAACCCCAAGTTTCCGGATGCTGCCGTGTTTCCCTGAATCGTTCCTTTATTCTCCGGTCTTGATCAGGGCCTCCCCGCTTTCTCCGTCAAAAACGTGTATGTCGGCCGGATCCGCCGTAAGCCACACCTCCTGGAATTCCGCCACCTGAAAATCGATGGGAACAATGGCCTTCAAGGTGGTTCCGTTGAGGCTGAGGGTCAGGATTCTTTCCTCTCCCAGGTATTCCACCACATCCACCTTCGCCTTCACCCCCGAATCAACCGCGCCTTTTGAGGTCTTTACGCTTTCCGGCCGTATCCCAACCTGGACGGAAGAACCCACGGCGGGCTCGGGAATTGCGTCCGCAACATCCCATGAAACCCGGCCCTCGCCGTTTTCAAGCATGACGCTGTTTTGTCCCGTTACCTTCCCGGCAATGAAGTTCATGGCCGGTTCTCCGATGAATCCCGCCACAAACTGATTGGCCGGCGTAAGGTAAAGGTCGTCGGCCGTCCCCACCTGCTGCACAAGCCCCATGCTCATAACGATGATTTTGTCCGCCAGGGCAACCGCCTCTTCCTGGTCATGGGTCACATAGATGGTGGTGGTTTTCAGCTCATCGTGAATCCTGCGGATCCTGGCCCGAATCACCGTTCGAACCCGTTGGTCCATATGGGAAAGGGGTTCGTCCAGAAGCAGGACCGAGGGATCTCTCACAAGGGCCCGCGCCAAGGACACCCGCTGTTGCTGGCCCCCGCTTAATTTTCCAGGTTTTCTTTTGAGCACCTCCGTCAGTTCCAGATCCTCGGCAATCCCCCGCACTTTTCGGTCAATCTCCTTCTTGTCCATCCCCCTTGCCAGCAACGGAAAACCGATATTGTCATAGACCGTAAGCGGCGGATAAAGGGCATAGGACTCAAAGGCCAGGGCGATATTCCTTTCCCGGGGACTCAGGTTGTTGACCACCTTGTCGTCAAAGAGCATTTCCCCTTTCGTGATGTCTTCAAGACCCGCCAGCATGCGCAAGGTGGAACTTTTGCCGCAACCGGAAGGTCCCAGAAAAGCGACGAATTCTTCATTCTCACACCGGAAATTGGCATCCTTTACCGCGATGACATCCTTGCCGTAGATTTTCCAAACATGTTTTGCTTCGACTGTACTCATGGGATTATTCCTATTTGATAAGTTCCACACTCCGTTTGAAAAAATAGAGACCGTCCTGGTCGATATCCACCCACACCTTGTCTCCCACCTTCATGCGATGCCCGTTGCCCACAAATCCCTGGAAGAGCGTGTGGGTCAGCTCAAACGTGATGACCGTGTTCTTGGCTTCCCGCACCGTCACGTAAACGGGTAATTGAAAGGCTTCTTCCGATGGTCTCTCCATGGAAATCCGAACATGCTTGGGCCGGACTCCCATGCGCACCACTTTTCTGTTGTTTTCTTCCCAGGCGACTTTTTCCACTCGGACGGTGAGTTCCTTTTTGAGGGGAAACCTGAAAATATCATCCGACTTCAGAAATATCCGGTTGTTTTCACTCACAACTTCCACATCCACCAGATTGATGGGAGGATCCCCCATAAGACGGGCCACAAAGTCTGTTTCGGGACGCTCATACATCTCCTCGGGAGTGCCGATCTGTTCCACAACCCCTTTTCGAATGGCCATAATGCGGTCCGAAAGGCCCAGGGCTTCCCGGTAATTGTGGGTCACGTAAAGGATGGTGGTTCCCAATTGATGGGCCAGCATTTTTAATGTGCTTCGGGCCGAAATCTTCAATTTGGCATCCAGATGGGCGATGGGTTCGTCCAAGAGGTACAGTTTCGGCCTTCGAACCATGGCCCGGGCCAGCGACACCCGCTGTTTCTGTCCGCCGCTCAACTGCTGCGGCTTCCGTTCCAGGTATTCCTCAATCCCCAACAGAGCGGTAATACCGTGGACCCGCTCCTTTTCCTGGGCACTGGTCAGCTCCCCCTTCCTGCGCGGCGCCCGTAAGGGAAAAGCGATGTTGTCATATACCGTGAACTGGGGATAGAGCGCATAGTTTTCAAAGGCCATGGCCACATCCCTCTCTTCGGGAGCGTCGTGATTGACCACCCGATCTCCGATGTAGATCAGACCTTTGGTCGGTTGTTTGATCCCCGCAATCAATTCCAGGGTCGTGGTCTTTCCGGCCCCGGACGGTCCCAGAAGCGTAAAGAACTCCCCTTCAGGGCACTCAAAGCTAACATCATTGAGAGCAACAAGGCTCCCATATTTCATCGTCACATTTTCCAGCTTTACGCCTGCCATATCAATTCCTTACTCCCCTGATTGATTTTCATCCGTTTTCGGCCTGGGGACAAATTTGATGGTTGCCAGAAGCGCCGCAATGCCCACGATACAACCCACCCACATGGGCAGGTATTCCTCAAGGACACCAAGCCAGAAAAGATTGATGCCGATAAAAACCATGATCCCCCAAAAAAGCCTGTCACCGAATTCCATTTTGTTGACCTCTATTTGTTAACATCCTGCCGAAAGCAGAAGAATACCCGATTCGCATCAATCCCGCGACTCCGGAACACCTATCCTTTCACCGCGCCGAAGGTCAGACCGCGGATGATGTACCGCTGCATAAACCAGGCGGCCAGGAGCGTGGGAAGGATAGCAATCCCCATGAGCGCCGCCATGGGTCCCCATTGTATTTCCACGGATCCCCAGAATGTGGAGAGTCCAACGGATACGGTCCGCGCCACTTTCCGGGTAAACAGAAAGGCGAAAAAGAATTCATTCCACGACCAGATCAGGCAGAAAGCCGTGGTAATGGCGACCCCCGGCTTAATGAGAGGAAAGACGATCTTCCGAAGAACATCAAACTGGCTGTAACCGTCGACCCGGGCCGCATACTCCAATTCGGCGGGAATTTCCTTAAAAAAGCCATACAGGAGAAAAGTGGCAAAACTCATATTGAAATAGACATACAAAAGTATGAGGCCGAAATGGGTATCCAAAAGCCCCAACGCCCTGTAGGCAAAGAAGAACGGCAGGGCAGCGACCACACCCGGAAACATTCTGGTGCTGATGGTGACGAAGAGAAGGTGCCCGGCCCCGGTCTTGAAGCGGGCAAAGCTGTAGGCCGCGGGCAGCGCCACCAAGATCACGATGGCGGTACTCAGCACACTGATGATCAGGGAATTCCACAACTCCTTGAAGGATGGCCTCACATTGGTGATGTATTCGTAATTGTACAGCGTAGGTTCAAAGAGAATTTTCTCCGGTTTGAAAATGTCACCGGGGGCCTTCAAAGAGGTGACATACACCCAGGCAATGGGAAACACAAACCCGAAAAGCATAACGGCGATGACCAGATAAAAAGCTGCGCGTTTCACTTCCATTTCCTCCAAACGGTTCCGTAAATGCGGATTCGAACGTCAACCCTGGAAACCGCGATTAAGCATTTGCATCCATGGCTTTGATGAGCTGCCGATACATGATGGCACAGACGATAATCGTCATATATAAAGAGAACATGGCCAAGGCCGATCCTCTCCCGATGTCAAAAAAGACAAAGGAGATACGATACACCATCCAGTCGAGAATCTCGGTTTCCATTCCTCCCCGTGTGGTGCCGTAGAGGGGGTCGAAAATGCGAATCAACCACATGGTTCTTAAGAGTACGATGATGATGATCAACGGCTTGAGCATGGGTAATGTCAATTTTCTGAAAATGAAGAAGGATCCGGCACCGTCGACACTGGCCGCCTCAAACTGATCTTTGGGCATGCCCCGAAGACCCGCCAGGAGAATAAAAATGGAGAAAGGGGTCCATTGCCAGATGGAGATGAACATGATGGTGTAGATGGCGTATTCCTTGCTTGAAAACCACTCAAACCTGCCCAGGCCAATCCAGTCCGTAAACTCGTTGACGACCCCGAATTGAACATGCAGCATGTAATTCCACATGAGGCTCATGGCCAAGGGCGAAATGAGTAACGGCAGAAAACATAAGCCCCGAACGATGTTCTGGCCGATAAAATCCCGATTGAGGATCAGCGCGAAGGTCATCCCCAGGATCAATTCAACGGATATGCAGATGATGAGGACGTAGGCCGTACGCCACAGGGCCTGCCAGAAAGCGGTATCCTCCAGAAGATCCCGGTAGTTTTCAAGGCCGCAGAATTCGGGAGCCCCTTTCAGGACATAGTCGCAGAAGGACATAATCAGGCAGTAAAAGGTCGGGTAAAGCATGAAGACGGAAAGAAAGACCAAGAGCGGAATCAGATAGACCCATTTTATGCCCGATTCGCTGGCCATAACCTGTTTGAATGTCTTCTTTGCCGCGGGAGCGGCCGTTGCTGCCGTATAAGACATTTGCTAAATACCCCCTAAAAATCTTAGAAGTGCATCCGGTTTCGGATCTTTTCGTTCGGATACGCCCATGTGCGTTGTTCGGGAATTCCCGAACAACGCACTTGTTCACGCCTGACTATTTTTCAACAGGCAGTTTTCCGAATTTTCTCTGAATCTTGTTGAAAGTTTTGACCCATTTCTTGGTGCTCCCTTTGGCATCCCTTTTACCGATGGCATTTTCGTGCCCGATGATGGTCATCATCTCGTAGATCTTGCCGAAGGCCGCACTGTTGAAATGGAGATAGTTGTTCACATCCGGGAGCTGGTCCTTCCAGGTGGTGAGGATGACCGGAACCCAGGCGGTCTTGTCATACCATTCCGCTGTCTGGTACTTGGGATCTTCCAGAACGTCGGTCCGAACGCTGGCCCACCCTTTTTCCAGCATCTCTTTCTGGGCACCGTAGGAGGTGATGTAGCGCAGCAGCCAGTAAGCGGCTTCCGGATTCTTGCTGTCCCGGCTGGGAGCGAAGTGGAAAGCACCGGTGTAGGGCCGGATGCCCGGTGTGGTTTTGACCGCCGCCTTGGCGCCGGGGACTTCCTTGGCCACGGTAGCGGACCAGGGCCAGAGAGCCGTGTACATGGACGGAATAAAAGCCACTTTACCGGTGGCAAAAGAGGCCGTTGCCTGATCCCAGAAAGCGTTTTCCGTTCCCGGAGGACCAAAGGGCATCAGCTTTTTGTATTCTTCAAAGGCCCAGGTCAGGAGTTCCTTGTCCTTGTCCGTGATTTTGAAGGCTTTCAGTTTTCCGTTGGCGTCGCGTACGGGGGAAGCCCAGTGGCCTCCTTTGCTCCAGAGCATTGAGGTCACTTCATCCTGCACATGCGGGAAACGGCCCGCCATGAGGCTGCAGCCGTAGAAGTCTTCTTTGAGAGGTTGACCTTTCAAATTTTCGCCCTTCTTACGGGTAAAGAATTCGGCATGGTCCCGCACCTGTTTCCAGGTCTCCACCGGGGCCAGTTCGTAACCGTATTTCTTTTTGAAGTTGGCTTTTTCCGTGGGATCATCGATGAGATCCTGACGGTAGATGGTCATCATGGTATAGGTGTAGTAGGGAATCCCCATCAGGGTACCGTCGGCCGTTGAACACATGCGCAACAGGCCCTTGTCGTGTCCTTCCAGATCCTTTTTCAGGGCATCAAGGCCGTTGGGATCCACTTTCTTGGCGATCTCGTAGATGGGATAGAGATAGTCTTCCCATTCGTTGGTCCAGGAGGTCTCGGTCACCACCAGGTCATAGGCGCCGGTCCTTCCCTGCAACTCAACGATTTCCTTGGAGTAAAGGGAGGCAAAGACATGGGATTCGTGGGTCACCTTGATCCCTGTCTTCTCCGCGAACTTGTTGATGTACGGGATAATCAGGTCAGCGCCCCCGCCTGCTTCAAGGGCCACATGAATAGGGGTTCTGTTTTTGATTTCCGGAATGTCATCGAGACCAAACTTCTTTTCCGCCAAAGCGGAACCGAAGCCGACGCAGAAGACCAGCGTCAACACCATTAACACCACCAGACTTGATCTACAAACCTTTCCTTTCATTTGAACTTCCTCCTTTGCCAAATTGGGTTTACATTATGGGTAAACACTTATGATGTTTCCCTAAAAGCTTATCTCAATCCCGGCAAGGGCACCGCCGTCCACCTGAACCGCACAACCGGTGACGTAGCTGGCGCATTCGGACGCCAGAAACGCCACCACTTTCCCCACTTCATCGGGCCGGGCATACCGTTTGGTGGAACTGGCCTGGGCTGCCGCGGAATCCAGAATCTCCTGCCTTGTCTTGCCGATTTCCTTGCCCAGGTTGTCGGCAAACCTGTCCCAGATCTCCGTATGGATCAGGCCCGGGCAGATGGCGGTGGCACAGATGCCGTACCTGGAATACTCCATGCCCAGGGACCGCGTATAGTTGATCACCGCCGCCTTGGCCGCGTCATAGTCCGCCACACCGACACCGGGTGCCAGTCCGTACATGGAACCCATATTGATGATACGTCCCCATTTCTGATCGATCATTTTGGGAACCACCATGCGACAGGTTCTTACGCAGGCCATGAGATGGATGTTCAACTGCTCGATCCATTCTTCATCGGTTGCGCTGATGGGTGTGCAGGGATGTGAATGGCCCGCATTGTTGAACAGAATATCGACGGTTCCAAAGGCGTCAAATGCCGCATTCACAACCTTTTCCGCGCCTTCGGCGGTCTCCATGTCCGCCGCCACGCTGAGGGTTTTTACCCCCAGAGCCTTGATCTCCTCCTCCGCCGCCGCCAGATCGGCCTCATTTCTGCCGGTGATGACAACGTTGCACCCATCTTTCGCCATTTCGATAGCGCTTGACTTACCAATCCCTTTGTTGCCGCCGGTGATCAACGCCACCTTTCCTTTGATTCCCAGATCCATTGCTTCCTCCTTTTTCCGGCCGTTCACTGTCCGCGACCCCGCGACGGCCCTCTTTAGTTGTTCTCCTTAATTGCTCTCCTTGGGAAATCGGATCCTCTCCACGGGTTTCGATTTCATGGAAAACGGACCTCGCAGCATTACACCGAGCATCTATATGTCTATACTAATTTGCACCCTTTATAGAGCTTGATGCCACTGCCTGTCAATTGAAAAATTTATGAATACCCCCAATTCCTCTTTCACTGCCTTATCTTGTGAATTCTCGCCAGGGCATCCGCCGTCACAAGGGCGTCAAAAACCATTGTCTCCGTCACTTGGAAAGGTTCCGCGTGAATGGTGGAACCCGGGTCAATGGATTTTCTGGACACCTTTCTAAGATCCTCTTCCGATGCGCCCCCAATCCCCAGATCTTCCAGGGTGGTGGGTAGTCCGACGCTTCGGCAGAAAAAGATGACATCATCAATCTCTTCCTTGGGCCGGTTTTCCATGACCAGTTGACAAAGGGTTCCGAATGCCACTTTCTCCCCGTGATAGAGGTGATGGGTTTCCGAAAGCGCCGTCAGGCCATCGTGGATGCCGTGGGCCGCCGCACACCCGCAGTTTTCAAACCCAAGGCCGCTTAAAAGGGTGTTGGCTTCGATAATGTCTTCCACCGCCTCCGTGCACGCGCCCCGCTCAACCGCCGCCTTGGCTTTCACCCCCTGTGCCAGCAGGGTATCATAGCAAAGCCGTGACAATGCCATGCCGGAAAGGCTTCTCCGAAAACCGTTACCCACGTAATTGGCCGAATCGGAGTCCTGATTGGCCCTTGCTTCAAAGTAGGTGGCCAGGGCGTCGCCCATGCCGGCCACCAGGAGTCTCACCGGGGCCTTTGATACAATCTCCGAATCCACCAGAACCACATCCGGATTGCGGCCGAAACGGATCACATGGCTGTAAACCCCCTCATCGGTGTAAATGACCGAAAGGGCGCTGCACGGGGCATCCGTTGAGGCCGCGGTGGGGACGACCATGAGAGGAGACCCGATGTTGTCGGCCACGGCCTTCCCGGTGTCGATGGTCTTGCCGCCGCCGATGCCGACCACCGCGTCACATCCCTTTTTTTGGGCAACGGCCGTCACCCGTTGGATTTCATTTTCCGAGATTTCGCCGCCGAACTTGGCAAAGGTGGTTTCAAATGTATCGCCGTCCAATCCCTCTTTAAGGACCCCTTTCAGATCTTCGTACAGGTAGGGGTCGATCAATATGAGGGGTTTCTTACCCAAACCCGACAGATAGATGCCCAGGTTGTCGATTTCCCCCCTCCCTTGAATGTACTTACCCGGTGATCCGAGGGCTCTTGTTCGTGTTTTTACCCTTCCCATTTCATACCTTTTTACCCGCAGGCCAGAATCGCTCTTTTTACCATGGTCTTGGCAATCTGCACCATATAACCGTTGTCGCTGAGCGGTTTTGCATCGGTGACGGCCGCCGCACCCGCCGCGTCCGCCGTCTCTTCCGTGATCGCTTCTCCCATGATGGCCTCTTCCCCCTTTAGGGCCCGGTAAGGCTTCACCCAGACGGCATTTAAGCAGACCCTTGCACCGGTAACCGTCTCATCATGGCGGGTGATCCGGGCAGCGCAGTTGACGATGGGAAAATCGATGCTCTCCCTCAAGGCAAATTTAATGAAGCTGCTCTTGGACCCTTGTGGGGGTTCGGGAATACGGATTTCCTTCACCACTTCATCGGTTTCCAATACGGTGGTCCGGCAGACCCCCACGTCAAAGAAGTCCTCCGCACGAACCGTTCGGCGGCTGGTCACCACCTTTGCATCCAGGGCCACCAGGGCCGGGGCCGTATCACTGGGATGTACCGCCATGCAACCTTCCAGCACACTACCGCCGAAGATGCTGTGATACCGGTTGTCGCCGGCCAATGCGTAACAGCGCCCCCCCCCTTTTCTCAGGCAGGGAAAACGGTTTTGGGGATTCCGGTAGAACCAGCAGCGGATGTCCTGACAGATATTGCCGCCCAGGGTCCCCATCTCCCGCAGGTGGGTGGAGGCGGTTTTTTCCGCCGCTTCAGCAAGGGCCGTGAAGCGTTCCCCGATCACCGGATGGGCGGCGATGTCCTCCAGCCGTGTCAGCGCGCCGATCGTCAGTTCATCTTCATTTTCGCTGATGAATTCGAGACCGGGGATGGTCTTAAGGTTGATGACCGCCTCCGGATAGGCGGGAAGGATCTCATCTTTCATTTTGCCGATGAGATCCGTGCCACCGGCCACAACGGCCGCCTTGCCGCCGTATCGCTGAAGCAGCAACACGGCTTCTTCGATGGTCTTTGCATTTGCATGCGTAAATTTCCTCATGTTTCTAACCTCCTACGCCTTTCCCAGGGCCTTTAAAACCTTGTCCGGCGTGATGGGAAAGTCGTCGATCCATTTTCCGATGGCATTGTACACGGCAGGGGCGAACATGGCCGGGACAATGGTGGGAGTGGACTCCCCGATCCCGCAGGCACCATAGGGTCCATGCCCCAGCCCGGTTTCCAGATAGATCGCCTCAATGGGGCCGCTGTCGTTGATGGCCGCATATTTGTAGTCCAGAAGATTGCGATTCAACAGCACGCCGGTCTTCTTGTCCCAGATCATCTCTTCGGTGAGGGCCCGGCCAATGCCCATGTAAGATCCCCCGTACATCTGCCCTTCCACCGTCTCAGGGGAAACGGCCTTGCCCACGTCGTTGACGTTGATCAGCTTTTTCACCTCGATCTTTCCGGTCTCCGTGTCCACTTCGATCTCCAGAAAATGGGCCTGACGGCAAAGGCGCGGCCGCCCGGTACTGATGGCGTTCCCCCAGATCCCCTGGGTGTGCCAGGCCCAGGCAATGACAGGCGCCTCCGTCCAGAAAACGCAGGAGTCAAACATGGGCATGGCATTCTTGACCACCGCTTTGATGGTCATTTTGTTGGACGGATTCGATTTCTGATAAATCTCACGGCCGTCTACTTCAAGATCCGAGGGGTCCACGTCCTCGAACTTCGTGGCCGCCAGTTCCAGCAACATGGCCTTGGCCTTGCGGGCCGCCTTCCTTAGGACATTGCCGTTTGCGCAGAGGCAGCAGGACCCGTCCGGACTCATGAAGGCAAAGCCGGTATCCAGATCCTGGGTTTTGATGTTGATATCCTCATAGTTCATGTTCAGTTCATCGGCCACGATCTGACAATAGGTTGACCAGGGGTTCACCCCCACGTCCGCCTGGTGGCCGATAATGCTCACGGATCCATCGTTTTCGATGAGGACCGCGGCCGACCCGGTGCCCCGGGTGTCGTCCCATTCATGGTCCCAGGTAAACG
Source organism: Thermodesulfobacteriota bacterium (assembly GCA_028278625.1). The sequence continues at coordinate 2,211 of JANQDY010000254.1, read as the reverse complement.
CCATGCCGTGCATGCGGCCGTTGGGCAGTTTTTTGGTGCCCGGCGGATGCCATTTCTCTTCCCACGAAATGGCCTTCTTGCCAGCTTCGATGCACTCCTTGAGGCTGTCCAAATCCGGGAACCCGTTTTCCTTTTTGTATTTGACAAGGGCCGACGAATCCTGGCCGGCGTAGCCGTCATTCTTGATGGCCACTTCCGTGGGATCGAGGCCCAGTTCCGCTGCCACATGCTCAAAAACCAGGGTAAAACAGAAGACGTTGGGCAGCTGTTCGCAGCGATGCCACCAGGCGGGACCGATACTCACATCCACGTTGACCGTTTCGCATTTAAGGTTCTGGATGCGCGTGTTTTCGATGAAGTGCTCAATACCGTTGGTGCACATGTAGACGGCAAAGTTGTTGTGCATCTCCACCGCCGTAATGGTGCCGTCCTTTTTGGCGCCCACCTTGAAATCACTGACCATCATGTCGCCGGACTCGCCGAAAAAGGTCTGGGCCCGGTCGTAGAGAAACTTGACCGGTTTTCCCGTTCGCTTGGCCATGATGACGGCCAGAACATTCATGCCGTTTTCGGAATTGTTGGCGGGATTTCCCCTGCCGCCAAAGGAACACCCCATGTAGGGCGACCGCACCATGATGCGGTTCATGGGGATGTCGAGCCATTCGGAGAGAAGCATTTTGGAATGGTAGGGCTGCTGCTGATGAACCCACATTTCGATATTGTCGCCGCGCCATTTCACCACCACGCAGGGCATTTCAGCCCCTGCCCACAGGTGGGCCCTTCTTCTGGCGCGGAATTGGATAATGTGATCCGCTTCCGCGAATCCTTTGTCCACGTCCCCCACGTGGTGGGAGTGTTCCACCAGGTCTCCTCCGGAGATGCGGTTGGAATCCTCTCCGGGGCGAAGCACGGGAGCGTCCGGTTCGAGCGCCTCTTCCTGATCCAGCACAAAGGGAAGCTCCTCCCACTGAATCTCAACCAGGCTCAGAGCTTCCAGGGCGATATCCTCCGTATCGGCGGCCACGGCAACCGCCACCGGTTGTCCTTCATAAAAGGCTTCATCCCCCAGCACCTTGTGAATCGGCTTAAGGGCCCAGCCACCCAGGGGTTTGTTGACCCATTCCGGCGCAAAATAACTGCCGTTTAAATCCCGGTCCTTGACTGCCGGATCATCGTAGCGAATGATGGATCGGACCCCTTTGAGGGCCTCTGCCTTACCGGTGTCCATGTGCAGGATTCTTGCACGGGGATAAGGGGATGAAAGGATCCGCGCATAGAGCATGCCCGGCAACTGAATGTCCCGGTTGTAGACCGCTTTTCCGCTTGCTTTTTCGTATCCGTCCAGCCGGCGGACACCCCGCTTGCCCACCTCCTTAAAGGTGATTTCCGGAATATCGGCGCCCACCTGGAACTGACCTTCATCCTGAATTTTGTTGTATTCTCCCATTTTATTTGCCGCCTTTCAGATGTTCAGCCGCTTCCAGCACCGCGATGGGGTGCTGCGGATAGGTGCCGCAGCGGCACAGGTTGCCTGAAAGCCCTTTGCGGATCTCTTCTTCCGTGGGATCCGGATTCTTGTCCAGCAGGGCCTTGGCGGTTGTGATGAAACCGGGTGTGCAGTATCCGCACTGCATGGTGTGATGTTTCACATAGCTGTCCACCAGGGGATGGTTCGCTTCCGCGATCCCTTCAGCGGTTTCGATGACCGCCCCGTCACATTCAATGGCAAAGGTCATACAGGAGAGGATGGGTCTTTTGTCCATGATGACGGTGCAGGACCCGCAGGCACCTCGGTCACAGAACATTTTGATTCCCAAAAGGCCCATCTGATCGTGAAGCAGTTGATAAAGGGTCCACTGGGGTTCCACAAGCACCTGGTGGTTTTCTCCATTGACGGTGAGGTTGATGAGACCTTCCGGTTGAGGCGCCGGTTCACCGGCATGCTCATCCAGCACATGGCTTTTCAGTTCTTGAAAGGTCCCGCATTTATGGCTGCAATAGGGGCATAGGTATTGTTTCATTTCTTTTTTCACCTTTCACGACCTCCTTATATCAGGTACAACCCTAAAAGAAGGGGGCTTTTAAACCGCTTTGAGGCCCTTTAGTAAGGCGGCCTGGCTGATGCGGTCTTCATAATCTTTCTTGAAATAGGCCAGGGTATCCAGGACCGGTACGGCGACGCTCTGGCCCAGGCCGCAGAGGGCGCTGTCC
>JANQDY010000237.1 GCA_028278625.1 Thermodesulfobacteriota bacterium | reverse complement strand
ACAATGAGGAGGTTTCGAAATGGCAAAAAGACTGGGGTTGGCAATTGTAATCGTAACGGTCATGACATTGGTTTGTTTCATCGGGGAGCGGCGGTCCAGTGCCGCCGAGGAGTTCAAGCTCAAATTCGCTCACATTTTTCCGGGACCTGCCAAGCAGTCATTGCTTTGTGAAGCGTTTGTCAAAGAACTGGAGCAAAGGAGCGGCGGGAGAATCAAGACCCAATACTTCGGGGGCGGATCACTTCTTAAACCGCCCGGCGTGTACAAAGGGGTCGAGTTGGGTGTGGCGGATATGGGATTTGCTCATGTTGAGTATACCCCGGGTCGCTTTCCCGTCACGGAAGCCTGTGATTTGCCGCTGGGCTATCCCAGTGGGTGGGTATCCAATATGGTGGTTAACGACTTCCACAACAAATTTAAGCCAAAAGAATTCGACAAGGTAAAAGTGCTGTGGATGCATGCCTGTTCCCCCAATGTCCTGATCACCACAAAACCGGTTCGCACGCTGGATGACCTGAAGGGACTGACAATTCGAGCACCCGGCCGCGTGGGCGATACGGTCAAGGCCCTCGGTGCGTCACCAGCCCCCATGCCTATTATGGAAGTCTATGACGGCCTTTCAAAGGGCGTCATCCAAGGGGTCAACACACCGTTTGAAACCCTCAAGACCTTTCGATTCGGTGAGGTCGCGAAATACGTGACATCGAGCTGGCCCGTCGGGAACATCTACACCTTTTATGTGATCATGAACAAGAGAACCTACGACAAACTGCCGCCGGATTTGAAAGAGATCGTTGATGAGCTGGCCGGCGAGTATAAAGAGAAATTCGCCTTGATGTGGAATGGGATCGATTTTGCCGGCAGGGACTTTGCGAAGAAAAAGGGGGTCGAGTTCATCGATCTGAATGAAGACCAGGTGAAAAAGTGGAAAGCGGCAACCGAACCGGTGATCGATAATTACATCAAGGATATGAAAGCCAAAGGGTATTCCGAAAAGGAAATCAGGGAATGGATTTCCTATCTGCGTAACCGCATCGATTATTGGACGAAAAAGCAGATGGAATACCATATCCCCTCGCCGATCGGGCCCAAGGGCATCAAACAATAGTGCCGGTTCTTTAGGCCCGGATCGATATGCCGATACTGGAAAAATTTGATCGTTTGAACCGGAAGATCAGCTTCTGGATCGAATGGATAGGGCTGGCGGGAATCCTCATGATGATGGCCATCACCTGTTTGGATGTGGTTGGTGCGAAAGTCTTTAGATTTCCCGTGCCAGGCGCTCTGGACATCGTCATGATGTCACAGTTGGTTGCCGTGGCTTTTGCCGTTGCCGCCAGCCTTATTCTGGGAAGGCATGTTGAGGTGGAATTTTTTGTTCCGCTACTGCCCAAAGGCCTGCAGACCGTCATAGATGCCATCGTGCATTTGCTGTGTCTGCTGCTTTTTGTTGCCATTTGCCGGCAGTTATTCGTACATGGGCATTCCATGCAGACGGGCCATGAAGTGAGTCCTACCATACGCCTGCCGCTTTACTATTTCGCTTATGGGGCAGCCGCGAGTTTTATCCCCGTCTGCCTGGTATACCTGCAACGTTTTATCCTTTCCGCAATCAGGATCTTCAGAAAATGAGCCCCGTTCCAACCGGTATCCTTGGTATTGTTCTGTTGCTGGTCCTCTTTCTTTTGAGAATGCCCGTGGCCTTTTCCATGACGCTTGTGGGAGTTGCCGGATTTGCCTATTTGACGGGAGCGGAGCCCGCCCTGGGCCTTCTGGCCCAGGATATTTTCGAAACCTTTTCCTCTTATCCACTCTCCGTCATTCCCATGTTCATTCTCATGGGTTCCTTTGCATTTGCCTCGGGAATCAGCAAGCGACTCTACGACACCACCTACTCGTGGGTTGGGCAGTTACGCGGGGGCCTTACCATTGCCACGGTGCTCGCATGCTCCGGGTTTGCCGCCATTTGCGGCTCAACGGCGGCAACGGCGGCAACCATGGGCAAGATTGCGTTGCCGGAGATGAGAAAATACGGGTACAGCAACATGCTGGCCACCGGGACGATCGCAGCGGCCGGAACACTGGGGATCCTGATACCGCCCAGCACCATCCTTATCGTCTACGGCATTTTGACGGAAGAATCCATTGGGAAGCTATTTGTGGCAGGGCTCCTTCCGGGTTTCATCCTAAGCCTGTTGTTCGTTGCGGTGGTGGGGATCATGTGTCTGCGGAATCCGGTATTGGGACCGCCTGGGAATCCCACAACCTGGCGAGAGAAACTGAAAGCAACCAAGGGGATTATCGAGGCGGTCGTTCTTTTTGCTTTGACCATCGGGGGACTTTTTTTGGGTTGGTTCAGCCCGACCCAGGCCGGGGCCATTGGGGCGGGAGGGGCCCTGTTGATCGGTTTGCTCCGCAGGCAACTCACCTGGAAGAATTTTGTTGAATCCGGCAAGGACGGACTGCGCACCTCCTGCATGGTCCTCTTTATCATTACCGGAGCAACGGTGTTCGGACATTTCATGGCCATCACGACCATTCCGTTCATCCTCGCCGACTGGGTCGGGAGTCTGCCCATACCCACCATGGCGATCATGGGGGTTATCATTTTCATCTATTTCATCGGCGGATTCTTTATGGATTCCATGGCGCTGGTGGTGGTAACCATTCCGATTTTTTTTCCATTGGTAATGAAGCTGGGTTTTGACCCCATCTGGTTTGGCGTGATCATTGTGCTGGTAGCGGAAATGGGCGTCATTACACCGCCCGTAGGCGTCAATGTTTTCGTTATTAAGGGCATCGCACCGGACATCCCCCTTGAAGTTATTTTCAAGGGGATCATTCCTTTTCTGATAGCCCTTGTCCTGTTTACCATCATTCTGATTCTGTTTCCCCAGATTGCCACGTTCTTGCCCAGCCTTGTGACCTATTGACCGTTAATCCGTTTTATATCCCTGTCTCGTCGGATCATTTTTCGCCATTTCCGTCAAACCGTTTTCCCCGAATTTCTTGATTTTTACACCGCCTGAAAGGGTCGGGAACCGGTCCATGATGCACAGTTCATTGGGCACCTTGTGTTTTGCAATTCTTCCGTCCAGAAAATCCCTTATCTCCTTGAGGGTTACCGTCTGGTTATCCACCGGTATCACACAAGCACATATGCTTTCCCCCAAAACCGGATTGGGGGTTGCCACAATACATACCTGCGCAACTTTCGGATGATTGATGATCAGGGATTCCAATTCGTATGGATAGACTTTATAACCGCCACGGTTTATCAGATCCTTGCTCCTGCCGTAGATCTTCAGGTACCCTTCTTCCTCCCTTGACACCAGGTCCCCCATGAACAACCAATCGCCAATGACCTGTTTCCTTGTCTCTTCCGGATTCCGCCAGTACCCTTTGAGGACATGCCAGCCCCTGAGGGTCAGTTCCCCAATTTCCCCATCCCCCAGTTCTTTCCGCGAGGTGAGGTCCACGACGCGTACCTCCGTGCCGTCGATGGGTTTGCCAATATATTTCTCCCGGACATCAAGGGGAGACGGATATGGACACCTGATCCCCAAACCGGGCCCCACTTCCGATGCGCCCCAGAAGGAAGTGAGATATATGCCCATCCCTTTTTGGACTTCCGTGATCAAACCTTCCGGTGCGATCTGCCCGGCAATCATTCCCGCCCGAAGGGAACCAAGGTCATAGGCCTTCCTTTTGTCATGGTTCAGTTCCATGATGTAATGGGCCGGTGCGCCCAATTGAATCGTGATGTTGTTCTCCTCAATGATTTTAAACGCCGCTTCCGTTTCGAATTTATCCATCAAAACAACGGTGGCGGTGAGGAGAAAGGGTTGAATCAAAAGGGCACCGCAACCATAGGAATGGCTCATGGGGAGAAAACCGATGAAGATATCCTCGGATTGCGCGTCCACACCATAGGCGTATTCCATGCCCGCCCTCAAAGCCTGATAATGGGTGATCATGGCGCCTTTGGGCCTGCCGGTGGTCCCGGAAGTGTAGATCAGCATTGCCAAATCATTCTTGGTATCAATATCAACCCTTGGTTCGGGAAGTTCTCCACCCTGTTTCAGGAGTTCTTGGTACTGAATGACGGTTTCGCCGTCCCCTTCTCCCACCAAGATGATGAACTCGAGGGCGGGAAGGCGTTCCTTTATGGACTGAACCATTTGGAGATAGTCGCACCCTTCCCACTCTCGAAAAATAATGACACCGCGCGCTTCCGAGTTCTCCAGAATGAACTGGGCTTCCGTCTCCCGATAAAGGGGATTGACCCAGGCAACAACCGCGCCCAGTTTCATCAGCGCATAAAATGAGGTCACCAGCTCAACGGAGTTGGGCATAAAAATGGCAATGCGATCTCCTTTGCGAATCCCCAGATCCTTTAAACCGGCCGCAAGTGCGTTGGTGGAAGCGTTCAGTTCTTCATAGGTTTTCCGTTGTGTACCACAAGCAGCCGCGGTCTTCGTTGGGGCAACCTGGGCCCCCTTTTCAATCACATGCCCCAATGGGATAGATTCTAAATCAATCATGGCCAAATCCTTTTGCTATTCGGCAAACCCCCAGATCAATGGAAGTTGCCCCTAAAATTGAAAACGCATGCCTTTGAAGGCCACCAACTTGCACAATACGAAACCTATTTCCATTATTTGTATCCCTGGCCCAGCCAATTGTCAATGAAAAAATACCGGGGTTTCCCGTGGCCGGTCCAAGAGGTCTTTTTCCTCATCCCTCAGCGCCGGCATCCAATCCGGTAATAAAATGAAATTAGCGCGTTGCATATCAGGATTGACTTTGAAGGCGCTTCGGGTCCAGGAGCTATTAGATCTTATCCTTCGTTTTTCCTTGACAGGGGTTGGCGGCACTGATATAGACTGATTCGAAAGATACTTGCATATCGCGAAAGTATGTTGCGGCTGACGGCATGATTATGATGCCCAACATCTCAAAATAAGGAGGTTCGCTATGAGATTACCACGATTCCGATATTTGGAACCTGAGAGCATCGGGGAGGCCTCAACCATTCTGCTTGAGGAACCCGGCGCGAAATGTCTCGCCGGAGGAACCGACATCCTGCCCAACATGAAACACCGGGTGGAGGTCCCTGGAACAGTGGTGAATATCAAGAAAATCCCCGGACTCAACTTCATTCGCCCTGACAACGGCGATATTCGCATCGGTGCCCTCACCTCGTTGAAAAAGGTCTATAAGGACCCCGTGATCAAGGATCGCTTGTGGGCACTGGCCGCTGCCGCTTCATCGGTGGGCTCCTATCATCATCAGGGTATGGGGACCATCGGCGGGAACATCTGCCAGCAAAACAGATGCCGCTATTTCAATCAATCCCAATGGTGGCGAAGCAGCAGACCCACCTGTTTCAAGGCGGGTGGAGACATCTGTCACGTGGTCAACAAGAAAGAGACCTGTTATGCCGCCTACTGCGGCGACGTGGCGCCGGCCCTTCTGGTGCTGGAAGCCAGGATTCTGCTCCAAAGCAGGGATGATTCCAGGGAAATCCCCCTGGAGCAGCTTTTCACCGGAAACAGCAAAACCCCCCTAAGTCTTCAAAAGGGAGAAATTCTGACGGAGATTGTCATTCCAAAAGCGGCAACGGACGGTTTCTCAACCTATTTGAAAATCGCCAATCGCGAAAGCATCGATTTTCCCGTTGTGGGGGCAGCCTTTTGGAGATCCTCGGCAAAGACGGCCAATCGCGTGGCCTTTACGGCCGTGGACCGAAAACCGTTGAGGGGCCATGAAACCGAAGATCTTCTGAAGGGAAGGGCCCTGGATGATGATCTCATCGAAAAGGCCGGACAAATTGCCGCCAAAGAGGCCCGTCCGGTCAAAACATCGGTTTATTCACCTTCTTTTAAAAGAATTTTGATGGGGCGACTTCTTGGGAAAGCAATGAAGGAAGCTGTTGGGAGGGAAAAACAATGAAAAAGGTGATCGAGCTCACGGTCAATGGCGATACCTATGAGGTCGCTGTTTCTTCAAATAATACGCTGCTGGAAGTTCTGAGGGAGAAGCTGGGTTTGATGGGCACAAAGCGCGGATGCGACCTCGGTTCCTGTGGGGCCTGCACGGTGCTGATTAATGGCGAGACCGCCCTTTCCTGCATTATGCTTGCCATGGATGCCGTGGGCAAAGAGATTCAAACCATTGAAGGGATGGAAACCCGCGGGCATCTTCACCCCCTTCAGACGGCCTTTGTGGAGAAGGGGGGACTCCAGTGCGGATTTTGTACACCCGGAATGGTCATGACGGCAAAGGCCGTGCTGGACGAAGAAGATCATATCACGGAAGACGTCCTGAAGAAAAAAATGGCCGGCAATCTCTGTCGATGCACCGGCTATAAAAAGATCATTGAGTCGGTGATGAGCGTGAGCGAAAACAGAGGGGAGGACCGATAAATGGAAAAGGATTTCAACGTGGTGGGGCAGAGATTGCCCATGCATGATGCGGCGGCAAAAGCCAAGGGGGCCGCTCTCTTTACCGACGATCTCGTCTTTCCCGGAATGCTGCACGGAAAGATCCTCAGAAGCCCTTACGCCCATGCAAAGATTCTTCACATCGATACCAGCAAGGCCGAAAAGCTGCCCGGCGTGAAAGGGGTGGTGACGGGACGCGATATTCCCGATCGTCTTTACGGCATCGTCCCCAAGGCCAGGGATGAATATGCGCTTGCCAAGGAGAAGGTGCGGTATATCGGCGATGATGTTGCCGCCGTTTGCGCCGTTGATCTTGAAACCGCCGAAGAGGCCGTTGAACTCATTGAAGTGGAATACGAAGTGCTTCCGGCGGTGTTTGACCCCCTTTTGGCCATCAAGGAAGGGGCCCCGCTGGTTCATGAGGACACCCCGAACAATATATCATTATCCATCCGTAAGGAATTCGGGGACATTGATAAAGCCTTTGCCCAAAGCGATTTCGTCTATGAAGACAGTTTTTACTCCCAGCCGGTGAATCATGCCCCCCTGGAACCCCATGCGGCGGTTGCGCAGTATGATCTCCAGAAAGGAGAGGTAACCCTCTGGTCCGGAACCCAGATCCCCTTCTTCCTTCGAAGAAATCTATCCAATACCCTTCAAATACCGGAAAGCAAAGTGCGGGTCATCAAACCGAAAGTGGGAGGGGGGTTCGGGCAGAAAATCGACATGTTTGCCAAGGATTTCTGCGCCGCATGGTTTGCCATAAAACTGGGAAGACCGGTCAAGTTTCTCTATGAGAGGGAAGAGATATTTATCGCCACCCGTCAAAGACATCCCATGCATCTGACCGTCAAGACGGGTGTTAAAAAAGACGGAACCATCCTTGCCCAGAAATTCAAGGCATATGCCGACGGCGGCGCCTATAACAGCACCGCTCCCACCATGATCGCCCTGTCCTGCTATTTTCTCATGATCCCCTATCACGTCCCCAATCTCTTGTACGAAGGGCATCATGTTTACACCAACAAGCCGGTGGGCGGGGCCATGCGGGGGCACGGAATTCCACAGGCCCGGTTCGCCGTTGAAAGACAGCTGGATCTGATCTGTCAACGGATCAACATGGATCCGGCCGAAATCCGCATGAAAAACAGCATCCACGCCGGCGAACCGCATCCGGCCAAATTCATCATCAACTCATGCGGCTTTTACGATTCCGTGAAAATGGCGGCGGATGCCATCGGGTGGAAGGAGAAGCGGGGGAAGCTCCCCTTTGGGAGAGGCGTGGGACTCGCCGGGGCCTCTTTCCCCAGCGGTGTCAGTAACATGAGCCATATCAGCTCGGGAGCGGTGGTCCAAATGGGGAGGGACGGAGCGGTCAATGTGCTCTCGGGGGCCGCAGACATCGGGCAGGGGGCCGAAACGGTGATCTCCCAGATCGTTGCGGAAGTCATGGGGGTACCCATGGAGGATGTCAGAATCACCGCGGCGGACACGGGGGTCACCCCCCTTGATTCCGGCACCTTCGGAAGCGGTGTGACGGTGAGAGCCGGAAATGCCGCCAGAGTCGCCGCCGTGGAAGCCAGAGACAAATTATTTGAATTCGTGGCAAAGGAACTTGAAGCAAATCCCGAAGACCTGACCGCCAAAAACAGGGAGATCTATGTCAAGGGATCCCCCTCAAGGAAGATGAGCATGAAAGATGCCATCAAGGGATACCAGTACGCCGACCTTCCCATGCCCATCGTTGGCAGATCTTCCTGGTTTCCACCGGCCACGGAGCCGACCACCCTCTTTAAGGAGGATGGGAACTTCGCACCCAGTTACTCTTTCATGACCCAGTCGGCGGAGGTCCAGGTGGATCTCGACACCGGCAAGGTGACGCTGCTCAAAATGGCAACGGCCCACGACTGCGGAAGGCCCATCAACCCCATGCTCGTGGAAGGCCAGTTGGAGGGTTCCGTGGTGGGGGGAATGGGTCAGGCCCTGTATGAAGACGTGGCCATGGAAAAGGGACAGGTCATGAACCCGTCATTTCTGGATTACGGTTTCCCCACTTTCCTGGAAATGCCGGAAATAGAGGCCCTGGAGGTGGAGACGGACGATCCCATCGGGCCCTTCGGTGCCAAGGAAGCCGGGGAAGGGACCCAGCTATCCCCGGCACCCGCCATCGTCAATGCCATTTACGACGCCATCGGCGTGGACTTCATGGAACTTCCCATAACCCCTGAAAAAATCCTGAAGGCACTGGAAGAAAAGGTATAGAACCTGTGGGTCGCCACGTCTGCCTTTGACCATTTGCAGCGATCTTACCGTACCGTCAAAGGCAGACGGACCCCTTTCTTCCGCCTACTGGGCCATGACCTCATGATACCTGAAGCAGGAAACCAGGTGATCGTTGACCATGCCCACGGCCTGCATATGGGCGTAGATGATGGTGGAGCCCACAAAAGAAAAGCCCCTTTGTTTGAGGTCTTTTGAAAAGGCGTCCGATATGGGGGAAGTGGCCGGCACCTGCTTTTGGGTTTCAAAGGCATTGACCTTCTGTTGTCCGTCCACGAATCGCCAGGAATAGGCATCAAAAGAGCCGAATTCCTCCTGGATTTTCAAAAAGGCCCGAGCATTCTTGACGGCTCCGTTGACCTTTAACCGGTTGCGGATGATGCCCGTGTCCTTTAGCAGCTTTTCGATTCTCCCTGGGCCGAACCGGGCCACTTTCTCGGGATCAAAACCGGCAAAGGCCCTTCGATACCCTTCCCTTCGCTTCAAAACGGTCAGCCATGACAAACCGGCCTGGGCCCCTTCGAGGATGAGAAACTCAAAGAGCCTTCGGTCATCATGGACCGGCACCCCCCATTCCTCATCGTGGTAGGCCATGTAGATCGGGTCTTTGGTGACCCATCCACATCTCCTTTTTGTGGAAGCCATTATGGTTCACCTCCGCTCCAAGAACAATGCTGTAATGGTCTGTGTAACCAATGAGGGATCCTTTTTCAAGGCTGATCCGCATTTTCTCATCCCGCCTGTTTCTGCCGGAATTTTGCATATTAACGCACAAAAATTGTCCCGTGCCCTTGCGGGGCGATTTTCTTGTCTCGGCAACCGCTTGAAATGATAGTTGAATTTAAACATTAATGGCGGCATGAACCCTGCATGACTTCTAAAGGGTGCAAAAGGTGCATCCATTCGTGTTCAAAGGATCGGAAGGAATCACCCGGCTGCGGCCCAGCTGGAAGAAAGGAATGGAGGAATGCCCAGGTCCGTCAGAAGCCCATGGTTCATCTATTACTTGTGGATCTTTTTGCTGAATCCCTTTTTGGTCCATGCCGCTTTTGCGGATATCCTCAACAGTCAAAGATCCGCCCGTGCAACCCCCGTTACCTCCATTGAAATTTCAGATGAAGTGATGGTGCCCCGGGTCAAGCCTTTCGGCATCGTGGTCGGCAGCCGTATGTGGTGGGGGGCGGAACAGTTCCTCAAGAACATGATCGACAACCCGGGCTTTGAGGCGGGACTCTATCACAGCATCATCCATGCGGATGAAGGGGCCAGCGGCACCAGGATCCCCCAGGCCAATTGGGACACGGGCTGGAACGACGATGCCTTGAGCATCGGACAGCCCGAGGGCTTCTGGAACGGCGCCCAATACGAGATCGTATACGGGCCGGCCAGGGGACGAACGGGCCAGGTGGCCGATTTCACCCACGAGAACCGCCAATATGTCTTCTACCTGGACGAAAACGGCGAGAGGCCTGAAAAGTGGGACGTCATCATGGTCCGAAAGGAGCTTCCGGGCATCTCCGCCTATGGAACCGGCCACAGTGCCGATACCACAGAGATTCGGCCCGGGAGTCCCGGGACTCAATCCCTGCGGTTGGTCTATTCCCAGGAGCCCTGGGACCCGGCCTACAGCTTCTACATGGACAGTTTGTGGCGCGACGGCGACCGCAGCGCCGGCAAGCTGTTCCTGGTAAAAGGCAACTGGCGTCTGCGGTTTTGGGCCAAGGGTGCCAAAGACGGGGACCGGCTGCGGTTCCGGTTCTTTCGTGAAGATGAGGCCGATTTCGTGGACGAAACCATTCCCTTAGGCACCGAGTGGCAGAAGATTGAACGGGATGTTTTCATTCCCGAGGGCATGGACCCGGTGCGTGACTACACCGATCAGGAGTACCATCCCATCCTGGGGTTCGCCTTCTACATCCCCACAAAAGGGCACATTGCCTGGGTGGATGACCTGGCCCTTTACTGCTCGGACAACACCAATCCCACGGTCTTTACCGACCGGTTCGTGAACCGGCTAAAGGAGCTTAGGCCCGGCATTTTAAGGGATTGGCACAGCCACCGCTTCGGGAACGACCTGGTGACGGGCATGGCCGGCATTGCCTTGCCCCTGCACATGCTGGTCTACTTAAGAGACATGGGGGTGAAGAACCAGGCCGCATTCTGCGTGAGCGGGTTCAGTACAAACTGGCAAATGAACAATGATGAAGATGTCAGGCTCTTTGGTTTGCTAAGGGATCTGGAGGCAACGGGCCGAAAGCGACCCACCTGGCTGGGCCTTGAGCTGGTGAACCAGGCCGTTATGGGGGACATGCTCACCACGGTTCAGGGAGGGGCCAACCCGTTCTGGCACCAAATGCCCTTTAACGGGGTACAGAATGAGATCGATGTCTCCTATGTCCAGTCCTTTGCCTTCAGGCAGAGGAACCGCTATGCCCTGATCCTCTTTAACCTCAGCCTGGATCAGACCCAATCGGTGCGTCTGGGCCTGCCGGCCTCCCCTGAAAGCCAGGCCGTCCGTTCCGAGCTCAGCTCAGACAGCATCCATGACGACAATGAAGAAGCGGAGAACGTAATCCTTCAGTCATGGCAACTGACGGATTTTGCGGATCAATATAAATTAACACTGCCGCCCCATTCCATCAATGTGATCACCTGGACGGCCGGTGCTTCATGCCCTGATTGCACGGGGAGCCGGGTGGCGCTCAAAAACGTGACCTTCCCTTTAGGCACCCCCTGTGAATGCATTGGCGAAACATCCATTACCATCGGTCCCGGCGTGACCATTCCCGATGGCGCCACGGCGGATTTTACGGCGCCCATCATCAAGCTGGGAAACGGCTTTCATGCCGAAGAAGGGGCCATCTTGAATCTGAGGCAGCCGCCATAGTCTCTTCCATATTCAAATGGCCAGCAACGTCTCCAGAAACCTGGCACGAGCACCCTTCAAGGTCTCCTTGTCCCTCATGGCGACCACCATGTTCCCGTCGGGAAACAGGTGGTCCAAGGGCACGAAGTCGAGATCGGGCCCCTTGAATAGGTGCGCGTCCGCCACAATGGTGGCAAAGGAAACCCCCAGCCCCTTCTGCACGAACCGTGAACTCAGCTCCACGTTGGAGGACTCCAAAACCACCTTCAGCTTCAGACCCGCTTCCCGGGCCGATTTCTCCAGCAGCGACCTTCCGGGATGTCTTCTGCGGGCGGGGGGCAGGATCAGCTTCTGCTTGGCGATGTCATTTATTGTAACCCTTTCACGGCCCAGCAGCCCGTGTCCCTTGGGCACCATGAGCACCGGCATGACCCGCTTCCACTGAATCGTGTGGAGCCCCTTGGGCACAAAAGACTCCAGAGCCACCGCGAAATGGACCTCCCCATTGCGTACCATGGCAATGGCCCCTTCCTGCGGTTGATCATGGACGGCCACGCGAACCTTGGGAAAATCATGGGCAAAACGCTTGAGCACCGCCGGGAGGATTTGAAAGCAGGTGGTGAACGGCGCTGAAATGGAGACCCGCCCGCGGTTCCCCCCGCCCATGGCATGGATGTCTTCCACCACGCGATCCATCTCAGAGATAAGATGCTGAGCAAATTCCCGGAGCCGTTTCCCTTCCTCCGTGGTGACGAGCTTGCGCTTTCCAATGCGTGTGAACAGCCGGCATCCCATCTCTTCCTCAAGCGCCTTGATCTGCTGGCTGACCGCCGGTTGGCTTCTGCAAACGATTTCGGAAGCCCTGGATACACTGCCCAACCGGGCCGTGTGGAAAAAACTGATCAGTTGTGAGAGTTCCACAGTTCCCTCCTTATAAGGGTTATTCGAAAAACGAATTTCACTTTCGGCTCATCCTGTGTGACACTTTATCCCATGAATCCCAATTCCTGTATGGAGGTTTAACATGGAAGAGACCTTGAAGCCGGGTTTGAAGGTGGATTTCACCTATCAGGTGCCGGCCGAGCGAACCGTTCCCAAGCTGTTGCCCGAATCCACGGAGTTCAGCCACATGCCCGAGGTACTGGCCACCGGTTACATGGTGGCGTTGTTTGAATGGGCCTGCATTGTCGCCGTGAATCCTCATCTTAACTGGCCGGAAGAGCAAACCGTTGGTACGCATGTAGACTTCAGTCACGTTGCCGCGACACCACCGGGGTTGACGGTGCATGTTCGGGGCCTGCTCACCCGAATTGAAGGGCGGAAGCTCACCTTCACCCTGGAGGCGGATGACGGGGTTGACCTGATTTCAAAAGGGGTCCACGAACGCTTCATCATCTATCGATCCAAATTTGACGAAAAGATGGGCCAAAAATCCCTGGCAGCCGGCAAGTAGTCCTCCGGACATCAAGACCGATCTCGGGTCGGTGATGAGGATGGGCGGGATCACCGCTCTTATGAATAACCGCCGTTCCCTGAATGGGCCTTTTCATCGAAATATCATCAGAAGGTTTAAAGCGATAATCCAACTAATCATCGCAGATAATAAATGTTTCAAAACTTGGTTCATTTTTAACTACTTGATGTCTCATTGGACAAAACGCTTACGATTTTGTTTCTCGCTATCCATTTTGCGTTTCTATAGAATATATGAGCCAAAACTCTCAGAATCGGGTTGGTTATGCCCATTGTAAACATGTAGAAGTCAGACGGCATCGAATATTCTGTTATTGTTTTATATTTTATGATCGCTAGTTTGCTTTCACTCACGATCAGCTGAAAGGATTTTTGGGACCAAATCTGAAGATGCGCCCTTGAAACAGTCCCTTTAAGAATCTTCTCATATAGGGTTTTTGACACCAGTTTTGTGACCGGATATATCCAAAATTGCCTCGGTGTATCAATGACCACTTTTCCGCCTCTTTTTAGCTTGCCCGACAATTGCCTTAGCACGAAAAGGGGATTGCTGACGTGTTCAAAAACATCGTTCATGAAAATAACATCAAACCTTGTCCGGTCGTGTGCAAAATCTTCAAATGGTATCTGGATATTGAATGCTTTCCATTCTTTCAGCAAGGATTGGTCGATGATGTCCGTATAATAGACCAACGCCTGTGGGAACAGTGACTTGCATACTAAGGCGAATTGACCGCCGCCCCCCCCATAATCAAGAATATCCAGTTTTTTGCCCTTGTCAGATTCACTCATTGCGAACCTGATCATATGTGTGAAGTTGGTGTGGTTATAAAAGGATGATTTGCCATACCAAAACGACATCCATCTTTGCCGACCCTTTTCACCATTGGCGTTTTGAAACGAATTAGGGTGATCATCCGGATATGGATAATAGAGCAAAACTTTGCAATTACGACATGTTGCAGTGTGGCCAAACACCTTCAGCGACATGCTTCCACAGATCTTACATGTATTCTGATTCACCGGTTTTCCCTGTGTTACCCAAATCTCCCCGGTTGCCTTCGTATCAACAGGACCATAGCCTTCCGGCACCATTTCAATTAGCGCTTCATCAATCCCTGATTAAAATGGAGACGATACTGTGAAGGGGTAATACCCAATTGGCGGGTGAATACTCGTCTCAACCGTTCCTCCCGCATGAAACCGCATTCTTCCGCGACTTCTACAACCGAGCTATTGCTCGATTCCAACAATTCCCTTGCGTGCTCAAGGCGCATTAGTTCGACATACTTTCCCGGTGAAACTCCCGTGGTGTCGGAGAATACTCTGGAGAAGTTGCGGGGACTCATGGCACTGTGGCTGGCTAATGACTCTACGGACAAAGGCTGTTTCAGGTTTTCAAGGATCCAATCATGCAATTCACTGAATGTCCTTCCTGCTTTGGCTCTCAATTCCATCGGTGCGCTGAATTGTGATTGTCCACCCGGCCTACGAAGGTACAGAACAAGGGTCCTCGCAACTTCCATGGCCAATGAAGAACCATGATGTTCTTCCACCAGTGCTAAAGCCAGATCAATACCTGCCGTCACTCCGGCACTGGTAACGATATTCCCGTCGCGTATGTAGATCGCATCGGAGTCCACGCTGATCTCCGGATATCGCTTGGCAAGATCATTGGCGGCGCTCCAATGGGTCGTTGCTTTCTTTCCTTTTAGCAAGCCACAGGCGGCCAGGATAAAAGCCCCACCACAGACTGAAACGATCTCTTTGGCGTCTTTGGCCCTGGAATGAATTCGATCAATCAGTGTTGTATTCCGGGTCACTTGATTGACGCTTACGCCACCGGGCAATAGAAGAATATCTATGGGATCACCATTGCCGATCGCCATATGAGCCTGCATTTGCAGTCCCGAACTCATTCTCACCAATCCCGGCGTTTCTGATGAGAACACGGAACGGTAACCTTCATGGCAATAGCCATTCTGATCCAAAATCTGAGTCGCTGCCGTAAATACCTCCAAAGGACCAATAATGTCCAAACCGACGGCATCAGCATATAGAAAATACTCAATGGAACGCATCTTTACCGAATCTCTTATATGTTTTTATCCCCGAAGAATGCGCCCCGGACCTCAGGGCCAGGAGCGCATTCAGGTTCATCTCCAATCCCTCTGATCATCACCCCGATATGAGGAAGACGGAGTGACTCAACAAGATTCCACTACACCAAAGCAGTGTATGGCGGTGCCGGGTCATACTGCAGAAATCTCCGAACTTCACGGGCATGGTCGGGCGAATGGAGTTGGCCCACCAACCACAATGCCATATCGATCCCGGCTGAAACACCCTGGGAAGTGACAATATTTCCATCACGCACATAACGCATCTCCGGCAAGACATTGATCGTCGGATCTTGGCCGAGTAGTTCAGTACATAGCCAATGGGTCGTTGCTTTGCGGTTTGCCAATAATCCCGCTCTTTCAAGAATCAAGGAACCCGAGCAGACGGCTGCCATATACCGAACCTGCTTTGCCTGTGCCCGTATCCACGCCATTGCACCATCGTTTACGGGAAGAGTGGACTCTTCAGTTCCGGGTACGACCAGAACATCCAATGGCGGTGCCGTCTCAAAACTCTTCTCCGGCACCACTTCCATCCCACCAATACATTTGATTGGTCCCGGCTTCTCCGAAACCAATATCACGTCTCCTTTCCGTAACAAATAACTTGACATGACAAACACATCCGAGGGGCCAACAAAATCAAGGGCTGCCACATTATCATACACATAAAGACCATAGGTATATTCCATGCTGTTTCTCCTTAACGTTAGATTTTTGGATTCTTGGGTGCGCACCCAGGGAGAAACATACGGCAAACCGAATTTGACGACAATGACATTAAACAAGCAATTTATGCCAAATTCCATGATCATATCATGGAGAAACATTCACATTTCGTGTTTGAAATGTGCAGGGGCATGCTGACGGCGGCCCTTTTGAATTTGCCGTAAGCAAGTCGAAGAAAGGTCCGCCAGAGAACAAACAAAGCCTCCTGCTAATCGGATTTCTTCTCCACGGGCTTTGGGAATTGATCCAACATGAACATCAAGGTCTGAAAATTCACGGAATTTGAGATATCCTCGATTACCTTGGTTTGCATCCGGTCCGGGCTCATCATGGCGTCTTTTACCAAAAAAACATTATAGCCTCTTTCGGCGGCACCGTGGTAGGTTGCAAGGACGCAACCGGTTGCGCTCAGACCGCATAGAAACAGGGTGTTGGATCCGTTTTTCTTGAGCATTTCATCAAGGTCTGTTTTTCTGAAGGCGCTGGGAAAGTTTTTGACAATCTTGGGATCGTCGTTCCTCACCATGATGGATGATACAAATTCAAAAGCCTCAGAATCGACTTTCGGTCCCCATTGGGGATGCGTGTTATAGACGCGGATGACGGGGAATCCTTTTTGCCTGAACAACCAAATAGATCCGTTTATCATGCGGATTGAAAGCGGTCTCCCCCGTTCGGACATAAACGGCAGGTATTCGTTTTGAACATCGATCACCAAGAGAACCGGTCTGATCTCCTTGTTGTTCTGCCCTTGGGATTCTGATTCTTCCGCCAGTGCGGCTTGCGCGGTGAAAACGAACAATAATATGAATAAGACCCTTTTCATGCTTCCTCCTTAATCTATTTTGCCAAGGCGTTGAACAGTGGTGCGGCTTTTTGTACCCCACCAACGGAATAAAATGGATAGAACACCACGTTTTGGGGTAACATCAATAACCGGCCAGTCTCTTCCATGACGGGATCCGGAACACACAGTCGTCGGCTTCCTCTTCCATGCGCTTAAAAAGCGGTATCGGCAGCGTAATTGTCAGAATATCATCCCGAAAACGCTTGCGCATCAGTTCCCGGCCGTCAATGCCCAACATGCCCAGGACCGCCCTGGGATGCGCCGATTCGGCCTGCGCGTAGGCAAAGGCGGTGATGCTGGTACAGTCCGCTCCCTGAGGCACTTGGACCGGATCGGTTCCCGGCATTACTGAACCTGCAAGCGTGACCAAGCCAGAAAGTTCAACAAGGTTTACGGGAAAAATGACGGCACGGATGTTCTCGTCAGCATCTGTTCGGCTCAATGGCTTGAATAAAACGTATTTGTGCGGAATGTTGAACCGTGGCAATCCATGCCGTATCCACTCTTTGGCCAAATCCGAGGTACAGTGTCTGCGTTCACCGTATCGGTACATGGCCTGCCAGCTCTTGGGAGCGGCGGCCATTCGTCTCTTGTAGGCTGTTGGGTCCTCCGCGGAATTGAGCCCCTTGCTGAACAAGGCGGCATGATGGTCAAGCATCTCGCCGGACGCATCAAAATCGGTCCCGAAACCCAAAGCAGCGCGACCGCCCGTGCATGCGATGCTTTCACGGCTGCCCCCGGCGATTTTCCCCCGTCTGCAGGCTTCAGCAAACAAGTAGAGGGTGCAGCCGAATTTCCCCTTTTTAAACTGGAACGTATCGGCGGAAATGGTGTCGCTCCAAACAACCGCCACCGGTTCAAACGCCGGTCGAAGGTTGTTCACAATCGTGCTTTCCATTGTTGTTCCTACTGGTACGCCGCACAACCGACGTCTAAGATTGACATAGCGGTTGCCGAAAAGGGCCGTTTCCGGATGGATATCAGTTCAGCCTGTGTTCCCTCCAGACAGCGGCCGATGCTTCAAATGTCAATAATCGATCGGGGGTGCGAATCGTTGCCTTGCTTGATGTTGTCTTTAACGCCTCCATCGCTTCTCCAACTCGAAGGCGGATATGCGCAAAGGCCGAAGTCTCAGTTGCCAGACCAAATGCACGGCTGGTTGTTATCACAACGGCAACATGATCTTCCACTTTCGCTTTGATCAGTTCATCATGAATTGGAAATCGCGCTTCAATGAATCGTTTGGACGCCGCATCAAAGCCAACGGCACGATCTCCCGTTACCAGTAGCGCAATATATGGCGACATGGACGCAACTGCCTTTTCTGACTCATCCAATCTTAATGGCAATTCCTGCCAGGCCCCTGATGACGTGGATATCACCAGGAATCTATGATTTGTTAAAAGCGCACCCAAATAGCCCTTTGAGCCACGCCAAATCACCCCCTCCTTTTGGCGAAGGTTGGTTGTAATTGTCCTTTTCCCCTCCATAAGCGCTGTAATCTTGCCATTCGACTCGAAGATATCGATCAGATCCTCTATTTTTTCATCAGCATGGGAGCATGTGGCTGATACAAATATTGACAAGAATGCCAGCAGAATAGAATATTTCTGAAATGGCGTTTTTATCATTCGACTTCTTTGACATTGAGGTAAGACCATATCACTTCTTTCTTGCCCATTCCCATTCCAAAAGAAAGGGTACCGCCTTTGCTTCCCAAGATTTCCGGTTACACTGATTCACGCTGAACGAGAAAAGTTAGAAATCAGCATTGCGTGCCCTGGGTATGGGCACTTCTGAAACCGACTGCCACAGGGCGAGAATGGCCCTTTGATTGTCCATGTCCGTGCCGTAGGAAATCCGGATATGGTTGGGCATCTGCCAATCCTTGCCGTTGGCCACAAGAACATATTGTTCCGCCATTCTTCGGACAATGATATCCGCATCAGTCCGAACATCGACCATAACGAAAGGGCCTGCCCCTATTACAGAGGGAAAACCAAGGACCGGAAGCCATTCTTCATAAAAGGAGAGGGTCTTTTGCGCCTGTCTGACGGACCTGGAAACAAACCCCAAATCCTTAAGGGCCGCGATGGCGCCGTAAAACCCCGGAGCATTAATACTCAGGAAATCCTTGGTGAATCCTTGAATTCGGCGGATCACAAGGGGATGCGCGACACCATACCCGACCCTCAACCCCGCAAGCCCATACACTTTTGAGAACGTCCGGGTAACAAGAACGTTCTCATAACCCTCTTTAATGAGATCAATACCATTCTGTTCCAGCCCGCCCAGAAACTGGACGTAAGCTTCATCTATTAAGAAAAGCACCGATGGCGGGAGAGAATCCGCCATGTACTCCAACTGCTGGTAATCCAGCCACGCCCCGGTCGGATTGTTGGGATTGACCAAGTATAAAAGGCGTGTCCGGGAGTCAACAGCCTTCAAAAGCCCTTCAATGTCATAATGCCAGCGGCCCTGACCATCTATAAGGTGGTCCACCTGCTTGATTGTATAGCCGAGGTGTGCCGCATGAATCAAAGGGTGTTCATAGGTCTGACGGGTGGTAACAATATTGCCGCCATTTTCATAATAGGCGAGAGGTGCTTTGCTGAGGATTTCCCAAGATCCCGTCCCCAGAACAATCATCTCCCTGGTGATCCCCTCGGCCTGCATCAATGCACTGTATAGCTTCTCAATTGCCGGGAACAGATAGCGGTTTGAACGGTTGAGATGTTTCATGACCGCCGGCATGGCCTCGGGGGAAGGGCCAAAAGGGTTTTCGTTCATATTGAGCCTGACCGCATGATCCCCCGTCATATCCATATGGGGCCCGGCAAGGGTCTCCTGGACATTCTTCAGGAACAACGGCATGGCCGCGATCGACCCCATTGCGCCACCCAAAAAACTCCGGCGCGTTATCGCTCTGTCCTTTTTGTTTGACGCCCTTTCGACGGTCCCCACCCCCTTAATCCTTGCCGCGTAAAAACCATAGGACCAATCTTCCGTACAAGTCAAGAATTCAATGTAATGGTCCCCCAATTCGTGGCAGGCAACCGGTTGGCCAGGGGCCCATCAAATTCAATGGCCGCCAGAAAAGACTTTGCGATGATCATGTGTCCGGTCTTGTTGGGGTGCACGCGATCATCGCTGAGCGACCGCGCTGGTTCATGAGCAAGATAACGGTCGAATTCCGCCTGCAGATGGACGAAAACAGCGTCGAATTCACGGGCCAGCCGCTCCACAATCTTTCCATAGGCGTCCATGCGCTTGCGCATGGGGTCGGCCCCATTGGGTTCCATGAGGTAGGGGGACATTAGCACGAGGCCTTTCAGCCCTGGACGCGTCTGTTCAAGGAGCCTGCGGTAGGTGGATTCATATCGCTGTATGGAAACCTGGTTCGGATCAAACGGGTCGTCGAATTGCCGCCAGACGTCGTTGATGCCGATCAACACGGAGAGCCAATCCGGTGCCGGATTCAAGACATCCGTACGCCAACGTGCCTCAAGATCAATGATTCTGTCGCCGCTCACCCCTGTGTTGAGAATTCTGATGCGGCGGTGGGTGCAACAAGCCTTCAGCAAGTCGTCCACAAAGGCAACATACCCTTCGCCCAAACCGCCGCCCGCCCCGATGGGCCGAGTGCGACCGCAATCCGTTATGGAATCGCCGGTGAAAAGTATCGATTGTCCATCCGCTATCTTCATTTCGTGGGCCAATGGGAAATCCCCGTTTCAAAACGGAATTGGCACACCTTCAAGGGGAGCCCCCGATACCGCCGGTTCATCTGCTCTGTTCATCCGCTTTCGGGCAAATCCCGTGAATCCATGTCTCTATGGGTTCAGCTCTCGGTAAACAAGATTGCGAACGAACACCTCAAGACAATTTTCATCACTCCTGTAGGCCTTTTCCCAGGCTGACGTGAGATTCCCGTCTTGAATTTCGGATAACCGTTGTTTCTGGCTGGCATCCAGGTCGAAATGGTCTGTTACAAAGCCTTTTGGATCAGAGGAAAAAGCGGTTCGATAGGAACGGTCTTCTTTCATCTGTTCGCAAATGGTTTTGGCGTTTTCAATTGTGAGCGCCACCTTGTTTGCGGAATCGTCCGCGGCTATTGGAGAGCCCATGAAATAGGCTCCCAAAAGACCTAAACAACATCCAACAAACAGGAATTGAATGAAAACGCGGTTTTTCAACTTTTTCTTCCTCAAGAGGTAAAGCGCACCAAAGGCCAGCCCGAGAAACAGGACGTATAAGCCATAATCACCGAGAGTGGGAATGCAATGGCCCATTGGCCTTGAGACAAGATTCGGCAGATCCATGAACCATATGTTGTTGGAACCCACTGCCGCAGCATATGTCAGTTGCAATGGAAACGTTTCTCCTGATCTGATACGCCAGGTCACGGTCATTTGATCCCCCGTTATCATGGATGTAATGTCGCCCTCATATGCAGCCCATTTCTCACCCGCACCGGGCGGATCAACTAAATCCATAAAGCCTTTAAAACCTGAGCTGACGGTGCAGTTCCCGCTGTGAGCGCCGGAATAGGTGCATTCAAGGACCTGCCAGTCATCAGGGAGCAAAACCGCAAATCCGGGCCGAGCCGTGTCGTCCACACTGTTTTCAGTTTTCATGATCACGGTAAATTCCGCATAGCTGTCCACACAATACGGTTGAATGACATCCGTTACCTTTAAACAGCCACTCAAAAGGCACAGAGACAGTAGAATCAGAAAAATGACCTTTTTCATTATCGACCCCTCGAAATAGAAATTTTGCCAAAGAAATTTAAAATAAAAAGAGATCCAAGCTGGCGGTTGTTGCGCCAATGATGATGTTGGCAACTCAAAACCAAAGGAGGAACAACCGATAACAACGGTTATTTGGCTATCTCTACCGATGATTGCTATGAAATGCAACCATTTTGCTCACATTTAAATGCCGTCCCGTTTGAGAACAATTTGAAGCGGCATCACTGCATTTCCTCCGACCCATTGATATGCAGCAAACTGCACTCTTCCAGCGCTTCGGCGCGATGTCCGCGGCCAAAGGCATCATTGAAGGCAAACAGGTCTCCCGGTTTGAAAATCCGGGTTTCAACGGCGTTTTCCGAGCCAACGGAGACTTGAAAAGCGCCCTCCAGCAGGTAAACAAAATCCAGGCTGGGTGCATTATGCCAATCCCAGACCCATCCTTTTCCAATTCTCATGAAAGAGAGTCTTCCCGGCGGCAAAGGATCCGTTCCCCAGAATACAGGCGCATCCGTCCCCTCCATTAACGGCTTTTCCTCAAGGAATTCTTCTACAAAACGGGTGAAGCCAGAGGGCTTTTCCGCACGAATATAGGTAATCTTGTGGACCTGATGAATGATGTCCATATGAATCTCCATTTTCAGATTTGCAGCTTGTGGTTGGCTGCCTCTTCCCATTCCAGAGGACTTTGGCGAACCGTTTCACGGACCAGAGCAAGTCTGACCTGCGGGTACCCAAATAGTACCAGGTTTTTGACTTTCCAGGGTAGGTTTTTTAAGGATATTTCCGGTGGGGCTTGGTGATTATTGGCTCAGGTTTTTCCAAATGAATTCCTCCCGCAATCATTACGTGAAATACCAGCCAATAACCACCTTCATAACCCATTACGGTTTGTTTGCCGATTCGACGCGGTTCAACAACTGTTCTGTTTGGTAATCCGGTCAAAGAGAATATGGGCCGTCCTATTTCGGACGACAATATCAATGGTCCGTTTTTTCGTTCATTTGGACCCTTGAAAGACCTTGAAAGCAAACCTTATTGGCAGGTATAGCCGCCATCAACCACTATTTCAGAGCCCGTGATAAAGGACGATTCATCAGATGCCAAGAAAAGCGCCGGATAGGCGATTTCCTCCAACCGCCCGAATCGTTTCATGGGAACCATCTCAATGAGGGGTTCCCAAGCCTCTCGGGGGACGCTGGTTTCAAATAGATGGGTATCGAACATACCGGGATGCAAAGAGTTTACTCGAATATTGTCGCCCACAAGCTCCATGGCTGCCGATTTTGACATAAGGCGCACCGCACCTTTGGTTCCTTGGTAGGCGGTGGCCAGTCCCGCACCGGAGATCCCATAAATGGACGAAAAGTTAACGATGGAACCGCCCTTGGCCCGTTTCATGGCCGGTACAACAGTTTTCATCCCCAACATGACGCCGAGCTGGTTAACCCCGACGATCTTGTGGAAATCCTCCACCGAATGGTCCAGCAAACCCTTGTGCAGATAAATGCCTGCGTTATTCATCAGAATATTGACTTTCCCGAAAGCATTTTCGGCTTGGGCGACAGCCGCTTCCCAGTCCTTCTCTTTGGTGACGTCCAGTTTAGCGGATGCCACTGCTCCGCCATTTGCTTTTGTTTCTTCGACGACCCGCTCAAGAACGTCGACTTCGATGTCACCCAGGAAAAGGTCGGCACCCTCCCTGGAAAATAGAAGTGCCTGGGCCGCTCCCATTCCGTAAGCGGCCCCCGTGATGATCGCTACTTTACCGGCTAATCTTTTGCTCATGATTTGTTCCTCCTTTGTCTTGTTGGATATGGCTGGACCGGGGGAAATTTCCCCGGATCCCATTTGCCACCCGTCAAATATGGGGAAGTTATCTAACGCGCTTCAGGAAGGATGTATGTAGTGATGACTACATGGGTCCACTTTTTTTGAATTGCATGAAAAAAGAACTGACAGCAGGCAGTTTTTAAATTCCGGAAAGCAGATAGGTTTTTATGCCATCAAATGGGTTGAGATGGCAGGGTAAGCCCTTTGGAAGACCGGATTACCTTTCCCGAATGAACAAGTTCTTTCATGGCTTTGGTAATTGTGACGCGATGGGCGCCAATAAGAAAACCGATTTCTTCATGGGTAATGGGAAATTCAAGGATATACCCATTCGGGCCTTTTTTGCCGTGTTCAAAAGCGATATTGGAAAGGACATTGTAAAGTCGATCTTCCAAACTTCCGGCGGACATGCTTCCCAAACGGTGGGTTAGGTTGGATATCCTTTTCCCCATGGTTTGAATTATTTTGAGGCCGATGCCGGGAAATTCCTTTATGAGATTTTCAAATCTGGTTCGGTTGAATCCGCAGGTAATGGTCTCTTCCATGGACCAAGCAGTAACGGGATACACGATTTCTTCGGAGATCATGTTTTCTCCGATCATGTCTCCCTCTTTCCTAAAATCGAGAATTATTTCCGTGCCACTTTCAAGAACCTTACTCAATTTGATCCTGCCCGCCTTGACCAAAAACATTTCATCCGCTCTGTCTCCCTGGAAAAAAACCGCTTGTCCCTTATCAAATATCCTGATCGATCCGATTTCTCTGCAGCGACTGTTTTCTTCTTCATTCAAATCGTCAAAAAGCCACAAGTCCCTAAAGCATTTATCGGAAACCTTCATCCCATGATATGCAAATTTTTCACAATAACATTGGCCCGAATCTCCTTCCAGGGAAGATGACAGTATCTCGCTTTTTGGCCTGGTCAATACGGGAAGATCCTTCTTTCTTTCGAGTGCCAGTGCCATAAAAATTTCATCATTGGTTTTGGGGGGTATATATTGCTCGCTTTCTGCTTTTTTCACCAGTTGTGCCGCTTCATGAATACAGGCGGATGCGCACAGGCCGCAGCCAATACAGCGATCCGGATCGATAACAGCCGCTTTGCCTTTAATGGCGATCGCCTCCATTTGGCAACGACCCAAGCAGGTTTCACAAGCAACGCATTTGTGAACGTCAACAGTGGAAAAATAATTGCTTCTCACTGCTTTAGCAGGTATCTTCTGCTTCTTCAGTGATCCCAACATCTGACAACAGTCTCCGCAGCAGCTGCACATGACGCCTGCATTCTGAGAGTTGAAAGGCTGCATCACAAGGCCGATCTCATCGTTCTTCAAAATGACCTTTCTTGCCTCATCTTTGGTAATATAGCGGGCCATTTTGTTTTCCACATAGTATTTGGCGTTTGATCCAAACATGAAACAGGTCTCTAGAGGTTTATCGCAACTTTCATTGAGTAGTCTGTTTTTGGTACGGCAGACACAAGGAGCCAAGGCGATAATTTCCTGAGCCTCAATGATCTTTAAAGCGTCCTCATAAGGTGCAATCGGCCACTCAACAACCAATTTGCGATTGATTGGTATGGGCCTCATTATGGGAGTATTATGCCCCTGGATTGTCCGGCCGATGCTTTCTTCAAAGTAATCCTGGACATCTTGGGCCAATCTCCGCCCCATGGTTCCAAGTTGGAAATCGTAGATTCCAGGGATGAACGGTACTATTTTGTAAAGAGCAGTGTCCGCCTTTTTCAGCCTGAACAA
This sequence comes from Thermodesulfobacteriota bacterium, assembly GCA_028278625.1. The sequence continues at coordinate 18,410 of JANQDY010000237.1, read as the reverse complement.
GAGCCCCTTCTTTGCCATTTCTTCCATAAAATCGGCCGTTTTTTGGGGATCCCCATTTGTCCGTTTGGCCACTTCTCCTGAAGACTCAAATACCGGCGTTAGGTTTAAGAATAATTCAGCCTCCTCCTCTGTGAATAGCCTTTTCAGGATCTTCATTTCAATGCCGCTTTCCGCGGTTGGAAAACCTGACGCCAGATCGTCAAGGCGCTCTCTTAGGCGCCGATACACGTCACGCATCGTCTTTTCCTGTTTCCGTATGATTGAGAAGGGTGCATTTAAAATTTGCCTCCCTGAAAGAAACGTCCCCTTGTCACGCGTTTTTCCCATTCTACAGGACTCTGGCGAACCGTTTCATGAACGAGAGCAAGTCTGACCTGCGGGTACCCAAATAGTACCTGGTTTTTGACTTCTTAGGGTAAATCCTTTTAAGGATCTTTCCGGTGGGACCCAGTGCAAAGGTTCTCGGTACATACTTCCCATCCAAATCATATTTTGAACCAAGACCGGGATCGTTGTCCTGGTTCACGCGGACCATCACGAACTTCCTTGTTTTCACGATGACCTTTCGGTCATGAAACAGCTTCATGTACTTTTTGCAGGTGGGGCACCAGTCGGTATAAAAGATCACGATCATGCCTTTTCCGCTCTTTTTTGACAACCGAAGCCCATCCGCATAATTGTGCCAGACGATGCCGCCTTGCCCACTTCCCTCTGATAGTGGGGCGTTATCGGCACTTGTGTCTTGGGATTCATGTCCTTTATATTTCTCCTTCCGAATTTTGATTTCCGAATCTTCATCCAGATGGACCGGTTTTTTGTCGGAGAAATGGGTGGTGCCGTTTTCATCAACCCACTGGTAGATTTCAGCGGCTGCCGGCGTTAAAACGGTGGCCAGAATGATCAAGGAGAACAGGATTGCTTTTTCTTTCATGTGTCCTCCGGGAAATGGGGGTGAAGATTCTTTTTCTCAAGGGCCAAAATGGTTTTGGGCCAATCTTTCTTCAGCAGTCTCGACAATGCACGGTCGGCCAATAGCCTTCCGCCGGTTTGACATCGGGGACAGTAGTTGGTTTCGATGTTGGCGTAACGGATTCGCTGAACCTTGGTTTGACATACCGGACAGGCTTTACCATATTTGCCGTGAACAGCCATTTCAGGGTGAAAGGCGGTGACTTTCAGAGGAAAGCGGTCACCGTACTTACTTCGTAGTCTGTCAGTCCATTCTTTGAGAACTTCCTTGGTGGCCCAATACAGGCGTTTCATTTCATCGGCGGATAGTTTTTGCGATTGTTTAATCGGTGACAACCGTGCACGGTGTAGAATCTCATCTGAATAGGCGTTGCCGATACCGCTGAAAACACGGGGATCGGTTAGCACCCGCTTTAGCGTATGGTTGGAACGGGTCAAAAGCCTGGCAAAAAACGCCAAATCCAAATGGTCAACCACCACCCCTCCGGGATCCTGTTCGGACAGACTCTTTTCACCTTGTAACAGGTGTAATGATGCTCTCTTCTTTTTTCCGGCCTCCGTGACATATAAAAGGCCCCCATCAAAGGTCAGGATAATCAGAGCGCTTTTTCCCGGTGGTTTTTGGTTTCGGTTTTTCCAATGAAATCGTCCCGCAATCATTAGGTGAAATACCAGCCAATAGCCGCCGTCAAGACCGATTGCGATCCGTTTGCCGATTCGACGCAGTTCAACCACGCTTTTGTTAAGGATCCGGTCAAAGGAAATATCAGCCGTCCGCAGCAGAAACGGGCTCTGCAATGTAACGTCTTTTAGCCTGGTACCATGTATCCGTTTTTCTATCGCTTCCAGATAGATCGTTATATCAGGGAGTTCCGGCACTGTCTTGTTCTCCTTTGAACCGATTACCTGTGCTGCTGCAATCAGAAATGATATTTAAGGCCGGACAAAAGTCAATAACAATCATTGAGGGAATAGTGGGATGTCGATCACGACAAAAGGAAGGCCTGACACCGAAATAAAGATCAGGTCTGCTCTTGACTCACCTTGTCAAAAGATTCCAATCGCCAATGCATCCCTTAACATCAGGATGTGTCTCCAGGACTGCGTGCATCAGGGACGCAAGAATGGAATCATAAACAACTCCCATGACCATGTGCTGTCCCTGAAAACCTTGCCGTAGGAGGTGACTTCCAAGCCGTTTAACAACGCGGTCTAAGCGTCGACGCCATCATAGGAGGCGCCTCCGTCAGAGGTGGTCATGTGTTGGCAGAAGAGATCCGCCTTACCGTCGCCGTTGAAATCCCGGGGGCTTCCATAGACGTCCCAGTCAGAGCTGCCGTTATAAATGTAACCGTGTGATTGGATGATCAAGCCATTCATCAGGAGCCCGTAAATGTGATACGTATGTCTGTTTTTGTAAACGAGATCGCTTTTGCCGTCTCCCGTAATGTCGCGGGCACCCATCAATTCCCAGTCCGGTTGCCCTTGGATGATTTGGGCGTCCGCAATTTTCTCAAATCCGTCCATCAACGCCAGCCAGTAATCGCCGGCTTCATTAAGAATGGCCAAATCCGTCTTGCCGTCGCCGTTAAAATCACCGAGGCTCCCTACAATCAGGATTTCCTGGGATTGATAAACGTAACCCGCGGACGCGATGGTAAGCCCGTTCATCAGGGCGACAACGATGTCGCCCCGGGTCTCCCACCGAAAGCAAAGGTCGTCCCTGCCGTCGCCGTCGAAATCCCCGCTTGCCACCAGGTGCCATTTGTCCGCGAAAGGTTCCGCGAGAATATAACCCTCGGAGGCGGCGGTTATCCCGTTCATGATAAAGCCGTAGAGCGCTTCGTTCATGCGGTTGCGGAGCATGAGGTCATCCTTGCCGTCGCCGTTCAGGTCGCAGTTTCCGGCGACGAACCAGTCATCCCAGCCGGCTTTAAAAAGAAATCCTTGCTGAAACACGGCAACGCCGTTCATGAGGAAGATATAGATGGCGCCGGATGGATCGTGCCGGAAGGCGATATCGGAATTGCCGTCACCATTAAAGTCCCCCACGGTAGCCACCCGCCAGTCCGGAAGCCCGTCATACAATTGGTGTTGGTCAAGGATGCGGGTTCCATCAATGAGTAAGAGATAAGCGGCGCCTCTATCCTCATCAACCATTAATATATCGGCTTTGCCGTCACCGTTGAAGTCCTGCTGGAATGTTTTGGCGACCGCCATATCATCCGCTCTCATATCCATTCGGCCCCCAATGACGCTCGGATTCCCGGTCCAATCCATGGCGTCTCCCGTCGTGGCACAAGGAGCCGACATGGCCAAAAAAAACGCTGTCATACAAAACAACAAAGTTTTCATGGCTTTTCCTTTCCAGAGGATTTCGGGTGAAAAGGTTATTTGGTTGCTGGTTATAAGAACGGGATGGTGCATCAAGACCTAATAACGCGCTTATTTTATGATGAATAGGGAAAAACGCCTTTGCAGTCAAGAACAAACTGTTTAAATGCGGGACGTTCAGGCGCCCCGACAAGTATCCATACGCGAAGTAATTCGGCGGTCACCTGGTGCCTGCCTCCGCATCCCATACGCCCGTGGCGGCTGCCTCGCTCACAAACTGCGAGATTTTTCCCGCATCTCGTCCGGTCACCTCCTTGATGTCATTGGTGATGCGGCTCGCCCGGTTCTCCCGGAGGTAGCGCTCCAGGTCCAGCATCCTGTCGGCAAGGGCCTCAGGCATCCCCTCCGCCAACATCCCCTGTTTCAAGTCAGAAGGCGGAAGATTCACGTGATTTATGGGGCGCCCAAGCACCTTCGTTAGCTCCCTCGCCAGTTGGTCATAGGTGAAAGCCTCGGGTCCGGTCAATGTGTAAGCCTTTCCCTCATGGCCGGGTTCGGTCAGCGCCTTCACCGCCACCGCGGCGATGTCACGCACATCCACATGACTGACTTTTGCCTGCTCGGTGGCGCTGTAAAATGTCGATTCAGCCCTGATTGTCCCGCCCATAAATGTCACCGCATTCTGCATAAAACTGTTCGGGCGGAGAAACGTCCAGGCCAATCCGCTGGTTTCGATCGCCTTCTCCACCGGCCGATGGACCTTCGCCAGGCTGAATGCCTCTTCGGTGGCGCCCATCACTGACTGTTTCACGATGTGCCCCACGCCAACCGCCTTTGCCGCTTCGACGGCATTCTTTTCGAGCGCTGTCTGGTTCAGCACATTCGGCCCCAGAAGGAACAGCCGGTCACACCCCTGAAACGCCGCTCGAAGGGTCTCGGGACGATTGTAGTCGATGATGACGGCCTCGATCCCTTTCGCCCGTGCGGCCTCCGCCTTCCTGTCGGAGAAGTAGGCGCTGCGAAAGGGTGCCTCTGCCGAGTCAAGCTGCCTGGCAACTTCGCTGCCCAGAGTACCACTGGCTCCTGTTACACAAATCATAAGTCATTACCTCCTTTCGTTTTCATGGATACAAACGGTTGTCTATAGTGTGCCATTTGGTAAAGCATCAATAAGAGTTTTCGGCAGCGCTTCCCTTCAACGGGCCACTCAGCCGCGCGGTTGTTTGGCGTCCCCCTGATCCCTTTTCTACCCTTGCCTGTGTGTATGTTGTCTGAATTGCCATACGCGCTGTTCTTTCTGGTTTGAATCAAGTATCCTGTGCCCGACGTTTGAACGTTATGAGGATATACCCGGTCCCACTCTTTGCTTCGAAGGCGGCAGGGCGTTCCTTTTCCAGGTTCGGGGCGTTGTCGCAGGTTGTCAGCGTATCACCGTCCAGGTCGTAAATCCCCTTCCACGTCTTGCCCTTCAAGGCCCCTTCCGTATGCTCGAAGTCAATGGCCGCTGGCGTCGCGTTCGGGTCCACGCGGACGGTCCCCGCGTAGAGGGGCTTGCCGTCTTTGCTCAGGATCTGAAAGCGGTTGCCGATAAAGGAGAGCCGATGCCCCACAATGTCATCGGCTGCCCTGCCATCCTGTTCCGCCTTTGTTGCAATCCAGGTACCTTGCAGTTCCTTCTGTGATTCCTCGGCCAGCTGCGCCAAGGCGGGAACCTGCCAGGCCATGAGGATCAACCAGCACATCACAAACCTCAGTCGATGCATAATACGCCTCCCCGCCCCACTCCTGGGCCAAACGCTCCGTTTTCGCTTCATGAAACCATTTCTGTTTCTATTCATGCTTCGCAATGGTTGACTTGCCTAAAAGAATATTTGGTGCCACGCCCGGTACCCGATGGTTCAAGAATCCGGGTCATGCGGCGAATGCCGCTGCCGCGCTCTTCCATTAATTCCAGCCAACACTATAATCATCGGTTGACAGGGCAATACAAACTACCAATCTACCAAGGCCGCCCCGCCTTGGCAATCTGCTAGACTAATTCGTTAGCCCTTTTACATACATCTATTCTTATTCTCATTTAACATGCAAAGATCATCACCTTGCCGTTCAATCTGTATCGTAGAATGATCTATGCTGAAACGGTCATTCAGCTGTTGCTGGAGTTTAAGTAGAAAATCCTTGTTTGTGGATTCACCGACGATAATTAAATGAACAGATAGTCCTACTTCCGTTGTGCTTAAAGGCCAAACATGCAGATCGTGTATCTGGGTTACATTTTCTAGGTCTGTTAAAAATCGCTTTATTCCATCTATATCAATATGTGATGGAACGGCATCTAATGCAAGATTCATTGAATCACGGAGTAAAGGCCAGGTCCCAGCGAGAATAACAGCCACGATAAAAAGACTGATGAGAGGATCAACGAACACCCAGCCTGTGATCATGATAATTACACCCGAAACGACAACACCCAATGAAACACCGGCATCGGCAGCCATATGAAGAAACGCCCCCCTGATGTTCAAGTCATTTTTTTGCCCCGTCACAAAAAGGAGAGCAGTGATGGTGTTAATAGAAACGCCAATGGCTGCAACAACGATAACCGTCAAGCCCTCAATCGGCCTAGGGTCAAAAAACCGTCCAATTGCCTCCCAAGCAATACCACCTAACGCGACAAGTAGCAATATCGCGCTGGCTAGAGAAGCCATTATCGTCATTTTGCGAAAACCATAGGTTCTTTTCTGCGTAGCGGGTTTGGTAGCCAGAAAGGCAGCACCCCAAGCAAGCAATAGGCTCAACACATCACTCAAGTTGTGCCCAGCGTCTGCTACCAAGGCCAAGGATCCTGCCGCAATTCCATAACTTGCCTCAACGATGACGAAAAAGACATTGAGCGTAATGCCAATTGCAAAGGCACGATTGTAGTTACCCATTTTGTGGTTATGATCATGTGACATATTCATCGTTTTTGGTGAGGCTTAACGCCGCCTTCACCAGTTCATCTGGTGGAAGGCGTGGTTGGGAGTCTTGTTGAATAACACCACATCGCATACTTTTATATTGACAACTATATGTATATCAATTATTTTCAATACATGAAATTTGAATGGGACGAAAACAAAAACCGTATCAATATGGAGACTCACGGAATCTCCTTTTATGATGCCCAATATGAAAAAAACAATTAAATACAAGGATGAGCCTTTTGATGTAGATCTGAACGGCGCCAAAATCATCAATGACTTTTTGCCGCCGCCGGATAAGCTTGTTTTCAAGGAAAAGACCGTCAAAATCACTTTAAACCTATCCGAAAGCAGTATTCGTTTTTTCAAGCGCGAAGCCGAAAAGCAAGGAGTTAAATATCAACAGATGCTTCGCGCCCTTATCGACAAATATGTCTCCGCCCATTCGCCGCGGCCCTAACTTTCACCAGTTTATTTTGTGAAAGGAGTGGTTTAGAAAATTATCGAATAACATCAAACAGGTTATCACTGTAAAATCCGTGAATCTGGGGTACATCCCATCCCCCAGATCCTCTCATCCCCTCAGAACCATGCTTATCAACCGTTAATCACTAATTAGCAGAACCCTTCTCTCCGTGATATTTGGGCGAAGCAAAAGGAGCAGATTTTCATGGGATGCGCCATAAGAAAACTCCTCGTGAACAATCAGGATTTTTGTCGAGAAAACAAGGAAGTGTCTGAAATGATATTTAAGGTCTGAAAAAAGTCAAGGAAAATCACTGAAGGAATAGTGGGATGTCAACGATGACAAAATGTAAAGCCTGCCACACCCTTGATGGACAGGATTCGCGGGCGGGAATCAGACGGGATTCACGTGCCGGGTGGCGATGATGTTGCACTCGGTGCCGGCGGGGTTCTTGATGAGCACCTGACCGATGGCGACGGGGGCCTGGACGGTTGTTGACCGGATTTCCTCCATCACCGGAAAGATGCGCCTTTTGGGGATGGGAGCATCCGTCCGGACGCTCACCAGGGGAAAGTCGCCGTCTTTGACGGAAATATTGCTGGCAATGGTCCGCATGGGGTTGGTGATTTCCTGTTCCGCCCAAGGGGGCCCCTTGTCGCAGGTGTGGCCTTGAACCTCAACGACCGTTAATTCGGGGGCTTCTTCAAAATCGATGTCAAGGGGGCATCCGTTGGGACAGACAATACAGGTAAGCTCTTTTCGTTTCATTCCACACTCACTTTAAGGTTTCTTGCGTCTTCCAGTTTATCTTTTCGGATCTTGACCCGGATCATTTCCGCCGGGTGAAGCCGCACCATCTTCTTCCTGGCCACCTTCCGGTCCCCGTCCCGCACCCACACGGCCCGGTCCCTGGAGGGCTCGGTCACTCTGAGGGACAGGGTGAAATCGGCGGCACCGGACGCCTGCTGGGGCAGCACGTAGCGAACCCCCTCAGCCGGTTCAATATCAATGGGTTTTGGGCTTGGTGAAATGTCGCCCGAAAGGTACCGGCAGGCGAATTCGCCCGCCAGGGATGCCTCTTCAGACACATGGTCCACCAGATCGTGCACGTGAAGCACATTCCCGCAGGAAAATACCCCTGGAATGCTGGTCATGAAGGTATCGTCCACAAAGGCCCCGCTGGTTCTCGCCTCCATTTTGACGGTGGCGTCGGTTGAGAGTTCGTTTTCAGGAATCAGGCCCACGGACAGGAGCAGGGTATCGCAGGGGACGAACCGCTCGGTACCGGGTATGGGTTTGAACCCGTTCATCTCCGCCACGGTGACACCGTTAAGACGGTCCTTGCCGTGGACTTGGATCACCGAGGTGCTCAAATGAAGGGGAATGTCATAATCGTTCAAGCACTGCTGAATATTCCGCGGCAACCCGCTGGCATATGGGAGGATCTCAAAGACCGCCGCCACCTTGGCCCCTTCCAGAGTCATGCGCCTTGCCATGATCAATCCGATATCCCCGGACCCAAGAATCACCGCGCGCTGCCCCACCATGATATTCTGGAGATTGATGAAATTCTGGGCGGCCCCCGCCGTGTAGATCCCTGAGGGTCTTGTGCCGGGTAGGGATATGGCCCCGGCGGTCCGCTCGCGGCACCCCATGGCCAGCACCACGGCACTGGCCTTTATCCGGCTGTAGCCGTTCCTGGATGAGACCGTTAGGGTTCGCCCGCTGTCCATGGAAAGGACAATGGTCCCCAAGAGGGTCTCCACCTTCAGATCATTTATTTCGTCAATGTGCCGCTGGGCATATTCCGGGCCCGTGAGCGCCTCATTGTACCGGTGCAATCCGAAACCGTCGTGGATGCACTGATTTAAGATACCGCCCAGGATCCTGTCCCGCTCAATCAACAGCACGTCCCGACAGCCGGCCCGCCGGGCCGCCGCGGCGGCGGCCAGCCCCGCGGGCCCGCCGCCGATAATTACCAAATCTCGTTTCAGTTCTTGCATCATTTCTACCGCACATGTCCCGTAAAGAGGTAGGAATCCCGGCTGTAGAGCCGAAAGTCTTCCGGCCGGTAACCGAAATCCCCCTCCAGAATTTGAACGATCCGGGGCATGCAGAACCCGCCCTGACACCGCCCCATCATGGCCCGTGCCCGGTATTTGATCCCCGAAAGGGTCTTGCTCCCCAGGGGATTCCGGATGGCGTCCAACACCTCCCGCTTGGTGATGTGCTCACAACGGCAGACGATTTCCCCATAGTCGGGATCCTGGGCCACCAGATCCGCCTTTTCCTCCTCGGGGAGTTCATGAAAGGACCCCGGAAAGCCGGCCTGCTCGGAAATAAATTGCCCTTTTTCTTCAAGGGGGAGTATTTCCCCCACCATATCCCGCACCATGAGGCCGATGGCCGGCGAACAGGTGAGCCCCGGACTTTCGATCCCCACCAGGTTGATAAACCCCGGAATGTCCTTCCGGGATTCGATGACGAACTCCTTGAAACCCTTTTCCTCGGGAGAAGACTGCTTGGGCCGAAGGCCTGAGAATCCCCGAATGAAATCCGAGGTGCTGATGGCCGGAAGGAGCTCTTTCCCTTCCTTCTTCAACTGATCGATGATGTCCGCGGTGCAGGCGTAATCATCCGCATGATCCACGTATTCATTGCTGGGGCCGATCAGGATATTGCCGTCCACCGTGTTGGTCAGATGGATGCCCAGGCCGGCGCCCCCTTTTCGAGGGGCCGGATAGACCAGCACTTTCAGGCTTCCGTCCAGGCGTTTGTCCAGAATCAGGTATTCGCCCCGACAGGGATAGATGGTGTATTCGGTGAGCCCCAGCATTCTGCAGATGGCATCACTATAGAGTCCGGCCGCATTGATAAGGATACGGCTCTTAAAGGTATCCCCTTGGGCCGTATTCACCAGAAAACCCTCTTCGCTCTTGTTGATGCCCGTGACCTTGGCCCCCAGATGAAACCGGACCCCGTTGGCGTGGGCGTTGTCCGCCAGTGCCAGGGTCAACCCGTAGGGGCAGATAATGCCGGTGGTGGGGGATAGAAGGGCGCGAATGCCGCCCACCCCCGGCTGGATCCGTTCCATCCGCTCCCTGCCGATGATTTCAAGGCCGGGGACCCCGTTGGTCTCCCCCTGGACTTTCAACGCATGAAGGGTCTTAATATCCTCCTGGTCCTGGGCAACGGTGAGCTTGCCGATGTACTGGATCTTGACCTTCAGATCCCGGCAGAGATCCTTCATCATTTCGTTGCCCAAAACGTTCAGTTTGGCCCTAAGGGTCCCGGGCTTATAGTGGATGCCCGAATGAAGGACCCCGCTGTTCCGGGAGCTGGTGCCCATCCCCACATCCAGCTCCTTTTCAAGGACGCCCGTTTTCAATTGGAAACGGGACAACTCCCTGGCGATGGCGTTACCCACAACGCCCGCCCCGATAATCAACACATCATAAGCGGTCATCACTCTTCTATGCCGGCCAGCCGCCTGGCAGCCTTCTTTTTCTTATCCACGTTGGTTTCCCTGAAAATGGTCACCCGGTGGGCTTCCGGAGACCCGCCCCCATGAATATCGCTGATGGTGTCAGCGCTTTCCATGGCCAGCTTTTCCGCCAGACGGTACATTTTGACCCGTTTTTCCACTTCCACGCCGTCGGCCCCCTTCATGTATTTCTTAAGGAGATGTCCCACTTCCGGGTTATCAAAATCCCTGTCCGAAGGAAGGTCGGAAACAAATCCGCCGCAAACATCGATCATGAGGCGGGTGGCCTCGGCCATCTCTTTTCCCTCGTGGATCTTGCTGGCGTTGGCCAGGACCGTATCGATGAAATAGGTGCCCGACGGCTGGGGCCCCCCTTCGTATGAAGAGGCCAGACAGCACCCGTACAGGGTTTCGGCACGGTGGATCATGTCGATGACCTTCTGCTTGAGATGGCTCGGCCGAAGGGTGCCGTTATATTCCATCATGTTCAAGGCGGTGCCGATCATGCAGTCGATCTTTCCCGACTTGCACCCGCCGTGGCTCTGGCGATGAAAGGATGAGAACTTGACCACCATGTCCACGGCGAACTCCACCTCGCCGCACATGAAAACCCGGTCCCAGGGCACGAAGACGTCGTCGAAGATGAGGGTGGGGCAGTACTTGGAATAGAACTGGTTGCCCACATCGCAACCGTCCAGCTCCCGGCCGTCCAGGCTGCTTCGTCCCACCACGTGAATCAGGCCCTTGGTATCGGCGGGAATGGCAAAGGAGACCGCATATTCCTCATCCCCTTTCCGCATGGCCCGGGTGGGCAGAACGATGATTTCGTGGGCCGACAAGGATCCGGTCTGATGGGCCTTGGCGCCTCGGACCACAATGCCGTCATCCCTTTTCTCCACCACCCGCAGGTACATGTCCTTGTCATCCTGGTCCTTGGGGCCTTTGGAGCGGTCCCCTTTCACGTCGGTGACCCCTGCGTTGCAGGTGAGATCGTTCTTCTGGACGTGGGCCAGGAACTTCTTGAAATTTTCGTGATAGTGGGTCCCGTGTTTCTGGTCGATGTCATAACAGACGATGGAGAGGGTGCACAGGCAGTCCAGGCCCGTGCAGCGCTGATGGCAGGTGCCCACGTAGTTCCCCAGGTTCCGGTTGATCTTCACCCGTGCCACCAGATCTTCAATGGAGGCGGGGGGAAGGGTAAAGCGGTTGACCGGCTCATTGATGAGCGGGCTTTCCGTGATGAGCAAATCCTTGAACTCCTCCTTTTCAGCAATCTCATAGGTGGCGCCCGTGGCTTCAATGCCCGCCCGAAGCCGCGGGTTGTCCACCACATTGGTAATCCGTTCGCCGAACATGTAGGCCACCGGATTCATCTCTCGAATCGATTCAATATATTCATCTTTCGTCTTAACACCCATGTTTAATCCCTCCTTGTTTGCAAAGTGATGGTCCCGGAATCCATGATTCCGAAAACAGGTTAGACGGAAGCAGCGGCCGAGGGCGGCTTTGCCGAAATTTCCTGATGTTCGGGATCAACCCAAAAACTTGAAGACGAGAAGATCGGTCAGGGCTAGACGCTACCCCGGCCCGGTATGCCTTTTTAACGTCTTATCAGGAGAGATGCCTGGCTGCTTTTGTTTCTCATGGCCGCCGCGGTTACTGGCCCGTCTTGGTTTTTTGTCGATCAGGCATCTTTCGCTTTCAAATCCAAAACGGAAAGTAAATAAGATTTTTTGTTAATTGTCAAGGGCTTTTTCCTTACAGTGAGACCCTCCAAACGGGTGTCCAAGCCGGTCCCTTCTGCTTGACATTCAGGCGTCTCTCAATTATCTAATGAGGTATTTCTCGATTTCCGACCGGTCTTATGCCACGGTTCAGAATCTAATTAAGATAGTTAACAATAAATACACATGGGGTGGATTTCAAGATATGGAATACTCGGTCAGCCCGGAAGGGGAAAAATTCAGCCTCCCCACGGAGGAGGAGCGCAAACAGGAATTTGAGCGGTTAAAGCGCCTGGTCGGTGAACAGCGGGATCAGGGCCGCGAGATTGTGGTGGTCATGGGTTTAGGCTTTGTGGGCGCCGTCATGGCCGGCGTTGTGGCCGATTCCACGGACCCTGAAACCGGCAAGTCCGATAAGTTCGTCATCGGCATGCAGCGGCCCAGCACCCGCAGCTTCTGGAAGATACCGCTCTTTAATCGCGGGATATCCCCCATCAAGGCGGAAGACCCTGAAGTGGCGCCCATGATTGAGCGGTGCGTCACTCAAAAAAAGACCCTTACGGCCACCTACACCTATGACGCCCTTTCCCTTGGGGACGTGCTGGTGGTGGACGTGCAGTGCGATTTCCTGAAACAGGATCTCGGCAACCTGAAAACCGGTTTTGCGGAAATCGGCGCCCTGGAGAACAGCTTCAAGATCATCGGGCAGAACATATCCCCCCATTGCCTCGTCCTGATCGAGACCACCGTGCCGCCGGGAACCACCGAATATGTGGCCTATCCGCTCATCAAAAAGGGTTTCAAGTCACGGGGAATTGAAGAGGAGCCGCTGTTGGCCCACAGTTATGAGCGGGTCATGCCGGGAAAAGAGTACGTGCGGTCGGTGCGGGATTTCTGGCGTGTCTGCAGCGGGATCAATCAAGAGAGCCGGGAAAAGGTGACCCGCTTTCTCTCCCAGGTCATCAATGTGAAAGAATACCCCATGACCGTCCTGGACCGGCCCATTGAGAGTGAAACCTGCAAGATCGTGGAAAACAGTTACCGGGCCACCATTCTGGCTTTTTTAAACGAGTGGAGCCTTTTTTCCGAAACCAACGGGGTCGATATCGTCAAAGTCATTGATGCCATCAGAATACGGCCCACCCACAGCAACATTCTGTTCCCGGGACCGGGTATCGGGGGGTACTGCCTTCCCAAAGACGGGGGCCTGGGTCTCTGGGCCTACAAACACCTGATGGGGTTTGAAAATGACATTTTCAGAATCACTCCCGAGGCCATCAACATCAACGATACCAGGGCTCTGCATGCGGCCCAGCTGGTCAGGGATGCCCTGAGGAACATGGGGCGCATTGTCGCGGCGTCCGAGATCACCATTTTGGGCGCTTCCTATCGGGAAGACGTGGGGGATACCCGGTACAGCGGCAGCGAGATCATCGCCCGCAAACTCACCGAAATGGGGGCCGAAATCAGGGCCCACGACCCCTATGTAAAGCACTGGTGGGAGCTGGAAAAGCAGGATAGCTACCCGGCCGTGGGCGCCAGCTGGTCCAGGTTTTTCAGGAATCAGGACCATTTTCGGGAATTTAAAATGACCGAGGATCTTAAAGATGCCCTGAACGGGGCTGATGCGGTGGTTCTGGCGGTTCGGCACCGCCCCTATCTGGACCTTTTGCCCGACCGGGTTGTTGAAATGGCCGGCGGTCCCCTGGCCGTGGTGGACTGTTTCGGTATTTTGAACGACGAAAAGATCAGACGGTACTTTGAACTTGGCTGTGAAGTGAAGGGAATGGGCCGCGGTCACATCAAGCGGATCAAGGATAGTGTTTTAAAACGCCAAACGAGAAAAGGAGGATGACGATGAAAAGGCTAAGTTTTTTCTTGTGTTTCTGGGTCTTGTTGCACTTCCTGGGGCTCCCCCTTCCTTCATGGGCGGAGTCCGTCAAAATCCCCATTGCCGCACCCTTCACGGGTCAGCTTGCCTCTTTTGGTGAAGGCATGAAAAACGGTGCCCGGCTGAAAGCCGAGGAAATCAATGCGGCGGGCGGCATCAACGGCCAAAAGGTCGAGGTCATACTGGAAGACGAATTATGTGATCCCAAGGAGGCGGCCACGGTGGCCACCAAGCTGGCGGCGGATTCACAAGTCTATATCGTGGTGGGCCATCTCTGCAGCTCCGCATCCCTGGCATCGCTTCCCATCTACAAGGAAGCCAAATTAACGGCCATATCGCCGGCATCCACCAACGTCAATCTCGGCAGAATGAGCCCCTACTACTTCAGAAACGTATACAAGGATGACTTTCAGGGGTTGTTTCTGGCCAAATACGCAAAAAACATCAAGAATTACAAGAAAGTGGCCGTCTTTTACGAAATGAATGACTATTCCATGGGATTGATGGACGCCTTTGTGAAAGAGGCCAAGAAGAACGGCATTCGGATCCTGGGAAAAGAGGCCTACACCGCTGAAACCACCGATTTCAAACCCCAGCTTACCAAGTTCAAGATGATGAAGCCGGATGCCATCTTTGTTCCCGGATATGCCCCCCAGGGAACCCTGATCATCAGCCAGGCCAGAAGCCTCGGCATGAAAGATGTGGATTTTCTGGGTGCAGACGGTCTGGACGACAACATCATGCTGAAGAACCCCGATGCCGAGGGCCTCTTTGTCACCACGCCCTTTATTCCCGATAAGGCCGGCCCCGGTGCCGCCGCATTCATCAAGGCGTACCGGAAAAAATTCGGTATCGACCCCAACTGGTTTGCCGCCAACACCTATGACGCCGTGGGAATCGCCGCTGAAGCCATCGCCAAAGCGGGCCGGGACAGGGAGAAGATCCGCGAATATCTGGCTTCCATGAACAGCAAAGACAAGGCTTACGACGGTGTGGCGGGAAAGACCTATTTCGACCAAAACGGTGACTGCCTAAAAGAGGCGTTTGTTAAAGAAATCAAGAACGGCAAATGGGTCGGCGCGGAAAAACAGCTCCAGTAGAGCTTCCTGAGTGGACAGTCTGCTAGATCAGTCGAGCCTTTTTCTACAGCAGCTGGTGAACGGGATCACCCTGGGGGGTGTTTACGCGCTCATCGCCGTGGGATACACCATGGTCTACGGGGTGATCCAGCTCATCAATTTTGCCCATGGCGAAATATACATGCTGGGTGCCTTTCTGGCCTACACCCTGGTCACCATTGTGGGAATGCCGTTTATCCTGGCATTCCTGCTGACGCTCATGATCTGCGCCCTCATGGGTATTGTGCTCGATTTTGTGGCCTATCGTCCTTTGCGCAAGGCGCCACGGCTGGCCGCGCTCATTACGGCCATCGGCATGTCCATTTTCCTTCAGAACCTGGCACTGCTCATCTGGGGGGGCCAGATCAAATCGTATCCCAGGGAAGTCCTGCCCGCCTTCTTCTCCGAACCGGCCCTGAACCTGGGCGACGTTACTTTAACCTGGCTTCAGCTCTTTATCCTCTCCATCACCCTTCTTTTCATGATCATCCTCCATCTCACCATCCATAAAACCAGAGTCGGCATTGCCATGCGGGCCATTTCCCAGGACAAGACCGCATCGGCCCTCATGGGAATCAGTGTGAATCGTGTCATCTCCTTTACCTTTGCCATCGGCTCGGCCATGGGGGGCATGGCCGGCGTTCTGGTGGGGCTCTATTACAATGCCATCTACCCCACCATGGGGTATGTGGCCGGTATCAAGGCCTTTGCCGCCGCCGTACTGGGCGGCATCGGCAGTGTTCCGGGGGCCATGCTGGGGGGCGGCGTGTTGGGCATCGCGGAAGTGATGGGGGCCGGATACATTTCATCCGAATACAGGGACGGCATCTCCTATGCCGTCATGATCGCAGTGATTCTCTTTAAGCCTTCGGGGCTTATCGGAAAACAGACCCGGGAGAAGGTGTGATGTCCCTGAAGAACCCCCGACTCTTCTTCCCCTTCATTCTCCTGTTCGCCCTCATCCTGCCGTGGATCCCATTGGGCGATTCCACCAGCTACCTGTTGAGAGTACTGACCACGGCCGTCCTCTATATGATTCTGGCCCTGGGCCTCAATATCGTTCCCGGGTTTACGGGTCTTCTGGACCTGGGCTATGTGGGGTTTTACGGCATCGGGGCCTATACCTCCGGATTGCTGGCCATCCACTATGATCTCAGCCTTTGGGTGATTCTCCCCCTTTCGGCCGCAAACGGGGCCCTCTGGGGGATTCTCCTGGGAGCGCCCACCCTTCGCCTCACGGGCGATTACTTTGCCATCGTCACTTTCGGGTTCTCCGAACTGGTGGTGCTGTTGATAAGAAATGAGCTCTGGCTCACCCGGGGGCCCATGGGACTGCCGGGCATATCCCCGCCCGCCATCTTCGGATTCACCATCATTTCGGGGTGGCAGTTCTATTATCTGGCCATCTTCCTCATGCTGGTGGTGCTGCTGGTGGTGGTTCGCCTGGAAAACTCCAGGCTCGGCCGCGCTTGGTTTGCCATTCGGGAAGATGAAATCGCGGCCCAGTGCTGCGGGGTCAACCTCATCCGCTACAAGGTGATGGCCTTTGCCATGAGCGCTGCCATCGGCGCCATGGGGGGGGCTTTCTACGCCAAATGGTTCCGGTTTATCCATCCGGACATGTTCAAGTTCTGGGAATCGATCCTCATCCTGTGCCTCATCGTCTTCGGCGGCATGGGGAGCATCGGCGGCACCATGCTGGGGGCTCTCATCCTGATTCCCTTAACCGAGGTGCTTCGCACAATCCTGCCCCAGAGCATGTTTAGCGCCCGCTATCTCATCTACGGTTTCCTTCTGGTGATCATGATGCGACTGCGGCCGGAAGGGCTCATACCCTTTCAGCTCTCAAGAAGCCGCAAGGCCGAAGATGCGAGGGCGCGGCTTGTTGGCGGGGAGTGAATACTCCATGAGACCCCTTTTAGCCGTCAAAAATCTCTCCAAATCCTTCGGCGGACTCCTGGCCTTGAGAGAGATTTCCCTATCGGTTGCCGCCAAGCAGATTGTAGGCATCATCGGCCCCAACGGTGCGGGAAAAACCACTTTTTTCAATTGCCTCACATGTCTCTACCACCCGTCGGGCGGAGAAATTGCGTTTGAAGACAATGTTCTTGCCACCCCCACATCCCTTGCGGTCAAAAAAAGGGTCCGCGCGCTTGCCCTGATTTTCCTGATTTTGGGGCTTATCCGACTGCCCCTCTTCTGGTCCTTTCTCCTTCCCCATACCTTCTTTAAAGTGGAACTCTTTCTGCTGGGACTCTTTGTCCTCTCCGTCCGCTTTCTCCTGGTGAGAGGTCTCTTGCGCCACGAAATCTGGGCATGGGGGCTGATGTTTGTGTTTCTCTTGTCGGACGTCTCTTTTGCGGTGGTGTTTCTCACCCACATGAACCCTGAAATCCCGCTTCTTCTAACCCGGGTGCCCCTCTTCTACATATCCGCGTCGTGGGGGGTCCTGGCAATTCTTTACAGTCTTTTTTTCTTTGTTTTTTTATGCACCCGGGAAGTTCGCAGGCTCTACGGATTTAGAAACAATCCCGACGCGGTCTGCCGCATGGGGATGGCAAGAACCTTTCAAAACATCCGCCTTTTCTTCAATTTGAGCGTGCTGGACAATGTGAAAATCGGCCGCCACGGGCGCATGCATTCCGGATTGCTGAGAACCCTTTTAAGGACCCGTTTCCAGAAGACGGAGGAAGGGTCCGTTGAGAAGAAGGGGCTTTGCTTCCTTCGTTTCGTGGGGCTTGAGGACAAGGCCTTTGATCTGGCCGAATCACTGGCCTACGGCGAACAGCGCCGTCTCGAGATTGCCCGGGCCCTGTCATCGGAACCGAAACTGCTTCTCTTAGATGAGCCGGCCGCCGGCATGAACGCCAGGGAATCGGAAGAGCTGATTCAACTGGTCCGAAAAATCCGGGAAAACGGCATTTCGGTACTCATCATCGAGCATGATATGAAAGTCATGATGAACCTGGCCGATTACATCTATGTCTTTGATTATGGTAGAATGATCGCTCAGGGGACGCCCGATGAGGTTCGCGGGAACCGAAAGGTCATTGAAGCCTACCTGGGCGGGGGACACGGTTAATGCTGGAGCTTCAAGATGTTCACAGCTACTACCGCAAGATTCATGCCCTTAAAGGCATATCCTTAAATGTCCGGGAGAAGCGCATTTGCTGTCTCATCGGCGCAAACGGCGCCGGAAAGTCGACCACTCTCATGGCCATCAGCGGCATTCAGGGCATCCGGAAAGGGACCATTACCCTTGAGGGGGACGTGATCAACAGACTCCCGCCGGATGAAATCGTCCGCCGGGGCGTGGTGCAGGTTCCTGAAGGGCGCCGCATCTTTCCCGATCTGACGGTGAGGGAGAACCTGATCTTAGGCGGCTATCTGCACAATGACCGAAAAAAGGTGAAAGAACTGATGGACAGAAACGTGGCCCTCTTTCCCATTTTAGAGGAGCG
>JANQDY010000218.1 GCA_028278625.1 Thermodesulfobacteriota bacterium | reverse complement strand
ATCTTCGGCTGCATGGGTCTGTTGGCCTGTGAGGATGTCTGCCCCAAGGAACTCCCCCTTCAGGACCAGTTGGGGATTCTGCGCCGCAAGATGGGGTGGACCGCGGTCAAGAACATTTTCCGGCGGGGGTAGCTGGGTCCTGGGTCCTGGGTTCTGGGTCCTGGGTTCTAGCTTCTTGTTGCTTGTCACTGGTCTTTCTGTTCTCTGTGACTGAAAACCTGGTGATAAGTTTTGATATTAACCGCAATTCAGGAGGACTGACCATGAAAAAGACGTTACTCGTAATTTTTGCTCTGGCGTTGTTGTTTTCCTGTAGAACCATAACGCCCGTTGAGACCAACAATTGGCTCGAGGGAAAGCAAAATGCCGTCGCAGGAATGAACATCGCCGGCAAATGGGATGCCGGGCCCTACATGGAAGGAGGGTGGGGAGAAGGTGCCTTTACCCAGGTCGGCAACAAGATCTCCGGGACCCTGGGTCCGTACAATGTGACCGGTATTGTGGAGGGAAAGAGCGTCTTTTTGGCGATGCAGGGCGGTACAAAGCTTTATACCGCAAAACTGACGCTTCAGCCGGACGGCCGACTGGCGGGAACATTTGTCAATAATGCATTGATCGGAGAAGAGAGTGCCGCGGGGGCAACTGAAGAAGTGATGGCCATGAAACGAATGAATTAGAGAAAAACATACCCGCAAGGAGCGGCAAGGATCGAAAGGAGGCAAGTCATGTCAAAGAGATGCGCTTTTCTCCAGGGATTCGTCTTGATCTTTTTCACTTTGTGCTCTGTACTCCTGGTCCCCGGACCCGCAATGGGGGCGGACTCGGAATGGGAAAGCCTGAGCGGCTCCGGCTCACAGCCCGCAGGCACATCTTCGAACGTCACCAGTTCTTCCACAGGAACCACTCAGCCATCGAGTTCCCTCAAAGACGGCCGCACCATCGCCGTTATCAGCAATACCGACCGACGGACCTACAAACTGTTTCGCGACTGGGCCGGAAGGGAAAACAGCATACAATTGATCCTGGAACCCTCCAGCCTGGATGATCTTGGCAAGAAGCTGGAGACCCTGGGCCGCGCCCGAAAGGTGGCAAAACTCATCCTCATGGGCCACGGACGTTCGGATTCGGGCGGTATCAGTTTTATTACCACGCCTGGAAGTACCATTGATGCCTTTATCAATGAAAATTCCTTCAGGACCCTGAAACGAAACCGTCCCGGGCTCGGCAAGGCCTTTGCGCCGGGCGCTCAGTTGGTTTTTTTTAACTGTATCATCGGAAGAAACGAGCCCTTCCTGCGGGCCGCGGGAGAAGCCTTCCTCGGTGCCCACGGCGGTGTCGTGATCGCCAATACCGACATCACCCGCTATATCACGTCAAGGGACCAGGACGGCAATGCGATCATCAGCTGGATCGATTCTCCCAAATGGTGGAGCGTTCCGTGGAACTACCAAACCGTCATCGGTAACCTGTCCCGCTGGCTCGGAAGAGGGTGGGTTACGGTCAATATCGCCGCGGATCACAGCAATTGATTTCCCTTTGAAGAATGAGTCGCCGCATTTTTTAAGACCCTGATTGACTACGGCACGCGGGTCACACGGCAAAAAGGGGTTGCCGCCGTAATCCCTTTTTAGTACCTCCGCTTGCTATCAGCCATAAGCATCGTGTCATGATCCTTTCAGAGATGAATGTTTGTTATTGGTAAATATTATGCATTAGCTAATTTATATCATATGGCAAAGTCCTTTCAGGATAGGCAATAAAGCACGGTAAATTCGTTCTAACCGGAAAAGGCCCGTCAATTGGAAGCAATAAGCATGTGTCCCTGGCTAATTTCAGGGCCCGGAGTTTTTCGTCATGCCGGACTTGATCCGGCATCCAGGAAGCATATCATGTTGATCATATGCTGGATTCCGGCTTTCGCCGGAAAGACGGCACAGCAGAAAGAGTTGATATCAATGGATGAGATCCGGTCTTAGGAGGATGGGACAGCCGTTAAATTTGCTATTGCTAAATAATTACCTGTCAGGAGAGCCCTTTTTTGTTGACAGGTTTCGGTGTCACCCGCTACAAGAGCTCTTAAACGTAACGAGTGACGCGCAACAGGTCTTGAATCTTGAATCAGGAACCTTGAATCCCCCCGGGAGGAAACGACCATGGACTTCAGCCTTTCAATGGAACAAGAGATTTTACGGAATTCCGTTCGTGACTTCGCCGAAAATGAAATAAAGCCCGTTGCCAGAGAACTGGATGAAAAGGAAACGTTTTCCTACGAGACCATGGGAAAAATGGCGGAACTGGGGCTTTTTGGAATGTTCGTCTCGGAAAAATACGGTGGTCAGGGAATGGATTACGTCTCCTATATCATCGCCACCGAAGAGATTGCGCGTGTGGACGGTTCCCACGCGGCCACCGTGGCCGCCGGAAACAGCCTGGGGATCGGTCCGCTTTATTATTTCGGCAGTGAAGAGCAGAAACAGACGTATCTACCGAGTCTTTGCAGCGGTGAAGCCCTCTGGGGATTTGGCCTGACGGAGCCGGACGCGGGATCGGACGCCTCCAATTCCAAAACCACGGCGGTTCTGGATGGGGATCAATGGGTATTAAACGGCAGCAAGATCTTTATTACCAATGCTTCAACGGATATCACCTCAGGCGTCACTTCCCTCTGCCGTACGGGCAAACGTGAGGACGGCCGGCCCGAACTCTCCTGCATTCTTATTGAAACCGGAACACCCGGTTTTGAGACCCGGGAAATGCACGGCAAACTCATGTGGCGGGCTTCCAACACCAGCGAGCTCTATTTCGACGACTGCCGGGTTCCCAAGGAAAACCTGCTGGGACCCAGGGGAGACGGGTTTTACCAAATGATGCAGACCCTGGACGGGGGCCGTCTCTCCATCGGTGCCATGGGATTGGGAGGCGCGCAGGGCTGTTACGATATGGCGCTGAAATACAGCAGGGAAAGAACCCAGTTTGGAAAACCCATCAGCAATTTTCAGGTAAACGCGTTCAAACTGGCGGACATGGCCCTGGAAATTGAATGTGCGCGGCTGCTTCTTTACAAGGCTTGTTGGCTCAGGGACCGCAAAAAACCTTTCAGCAAGGAGGCGGCCATGGCCAAGCTCCACTGCTCCGAGGTCATGTACCGTTGCGCCAACCACGCGGTGCAGCTTCACGGCGGCTACGGGCTGATGAAGGAGTATGATGTGGAGCGCTTTTACCGGGACCAGAAACTGCTGGAGATCGGTGAAGGGACCTCGGAAGTCCAGCGGATCGTCATCTCAAGACTCATCGGGGCCATTTGATTTTTAGTGACAAATGCGAAACGAAGCGCTAAGAATACCCGACATCTAAAAATCTAAATCTTGAATCTCGAATTTTGAATCTCAAACCATATGCTTGACCGTATCCTGGGCAAGGAGATTGCCTCTTACGTAAAACGCCACCGGGGCATGGTTGCTGCCGCAGTGGCGCTAATGATCGTGGCATCTCTTTTTCAGGTGGTGCCGGTGTATCTGCTGCAGCCGTTTGTTGACGAGGGAATGAAGACCGGGACCGCCCCGGTGGCCTGGAAGATCCCCTGGTTCGCCTTTGAGGGCGATTCCCTCTTCTCCGTCAAGAAAACCGAAGTCACGGTAATAGGGAATATCTCACCCAACCGCCTTTTGGTTCTTCTGACCCTGGTCGCTTTCGTATCCATCTTCATAAAATCCTTGACCACCTATCTGGCGGGTCTTGCGGCGGCGTCATTTTCCAACAAGGCCGTAAAATCGGTCCGCATCGATCTGTTCAGAAAGTTCGTTTCTCTGCCCCAGGGGTTTTACCACAAGGTTAAGGCGGGAGAACTGGTGGCCCGTTCCACGGCGGACCTCTCCGTCTTGCAGGGGTTGATCGCGGAAATCCTTCTGGGCCTCATCGAATACCCCCTCACGGCCCTGGTTTTTCTGGTGTACCTGTTTGTCATGAATCTCAAAATGACACTTCTGGTCTTTTTCATGGTGCCCCTGATCGCTCTATTGATCCGTCTTTTCGGCAGAAAGGTAAAAAAGAACTCCACCCTTGTTCAGAACGCCACGGCGGATGTCACATCCACCTATCATGAAACCCTTCTGTGCATCAAGCTGGTCCATGGCTTTTTTACCGGCAAGCTGGAGTCCGCCCGTTTTGCGGATCTGGCCCAAATCCTGTACAAAAAGGTGATGCGTTGGAACCGCTGGCATCTGGGTCTGGGACCGTTGATGGACACGGTGGTTTTTCTCGTAATGCCCGCCGTGCTGATTGTGGGAAAAGTCTATTTTCACCATACCCTTGGGGAACTGCTGGCCATGGCCTATGCCTTTTCACGGGTTTACCGGCCCATCAAGCGTCTGGCCCTGGTCAACAACCACATCAAGACCCTTCAGGGCGCCACCGACAGGGTATTTGAAATCATGCGGACGGTTCCCGACATTCGGGACAGGGAAGGGGCAAAGGTCCTCTCACGGGAGAAGGGGAGAATCCAGTTCAAGCACGTGGATTTTGCCTACACACCCAATGAGCCGGTGCTCAAAGATGTCTCTTTTACGCTGCAGACAGGGGAAATGGCCGCCTTTGTGGGCTCCACCGGCGCGGGCAAGAGTACACTCCTGGATCTGATCCCAAGGTTTTACGATGTGACCGGCGGCGCCATTCTCATAGACGGGAACGACGTGAGGGATGTGACCATCGAATCCCTTCGAAAACGGATCGGTATCGTTAACCAGGAGATTCTGCTTTTCAACGAAACTATCCGTTATAATATCAGCTACGGGGATCCGGAAAAGAGCACGGGGGAAATCGAGGCAGCCGCCAAAGCGGCCCACGCCCATGATTTTATCATGGCGCAGCCCAATGGTTACGATACCACCGTTGGCGACATGGGAAGCCTCCTGTCCGGAGGGCAGCGCCAACGCATTGCCATCGCCAGGGCCATCCTGGTGGATCCCGCCGTCTTGATGCTGGATGAGGCGGCATCAGCCCTGGATGCGGAAAGCGAAGGGCGCGTTCAAAAGGCCATTGAAGGGTTGAAAGGGACCCGAACCATTCTGATCGTGGCCCACCGGCTCAGCACCATTCGCAAAGCCGACCGCATTTTCGTCCTGGAAGCAGGACGCATTGTCGAGTCGGGAACCCTGCCGGAGCTGATGGCGAAAGAGGGCCGCTTCAAACAACTCCACGACATGCAGTTTAAGGAGTGACGAGTTCTTGAACCTCGGCTATATCAACCTGTCTTCAACCGTATCCGGATGATCCGGATCATGTGGGACGGTGTTAAACGCCGCCAATATGTGCGGCTCGGTCCCGGCGTTCAAAATGGCGTGGGATACGCCGGGGGGAAAAGTAAAAGCATAGACTTCGTTTTCTGGCACCGTAATCTCTCGCATCTCACCGTCTTCCTTGATACGCACTCGGGCAGATCCGGTGACCGCAATGATTTCCGTTCCTTTCAAGTGGTAGTGATTTCCACGAACCGCCCCCGGATTGCTCACAACCACGTGCATGTTGCGCTGGGAAGCGATCAGCTCTTCTAAAATGGGTTCAAAGACGAACCCCCGTTTGTCCCGGTGGCTTTTGATTGTTTCGATTTTGACGGTCATATATTCTCCTCGGATGGGGAAATCGAGACTTGATTCCCATTTTACTGACGCAAACAAAATGAAACCATGTTTGGTGCGTTTTGAGAGACTTTTTCGTTATTATGTCTGAATAATGATCGTGTTATCATCAAAATTCAAGGTTTTTAGGGACGAGGTGGCTGGAAAATCTCGATTTTTTTGAATGAAGAACCAGCAGATGGTGGAGGGCATTCCAGTGGATTGGCCAGGAAACACTTGAAGGTAAAGGGATTCTGGGGTAATTTGTTTCCAATTCGAACCTTGGAGGCGTTTTCAAATGAGAATCATTCTACCCTTTTTTATTCTCGGATTGTTAACACTGTTGCTGACGGTTTGCCCTTCAACGGGGGCGTTCGGCGAAACCGGTTCGGAGGATGCTGAAGCGGATAAAGTCATTGTCGGGGACTTGCAGTTCCAGAAGGAAAGCAGTGGTGCGGAATTTGTTTGCTTTTCACTCAATCGTTTTTGTTCTCCGGCCATTTTTTCCATTCCAGGAAAGAAACCGAGAATCGTTATCGACATCAAACCGGTGTCGCGGTGGCGTGGAAAAACACGGTTCAAAGTGGACGGACATCAGATCCAACAAATTCGGACGCACCTTCACAGATCAAAAGAGAAGCTAAGAATTGTCATCGATCTGAACCCGTCCCTAAATTTTACGGTTGAACCGAGGTATTATGAGGTAGAGCGTCAGTACTGTGTCTATGTGTTTTCAAAGGAATAAAGATGGCGGCTTTTGCCCTTGACAACGGCGCTATGTAAGACTAAGGTGCAGCAAAAATTCGGCAAGAAGCCGAAATTCCGTGAAGTAACGTTCGTCTAAAACCCAAACGATCATTTAAGCCACGAAGGCGTTTCCTTATTGAATGTAAGGTATGCCTTGGTGGCTTTTTTTTGCGCGGAAACCAGAGACCTGTAACGGGAGAACAGCATGTATTCATATGTGAATCTTTTTTTTCGATCTTTTTTTTGGGCAATCCTGATGTTGTGTGTTTTTTGGGTATTGCCCATTGGTGTTTTTGCGGAGAATCCTGCCAAGGAGATTCGCATTGGCGACGGAAAGGGGGACTGGGGATATCCCAACCCCTACAGACATTATCCCCGGGGCCCCGGATACCTGCGGATGGCCTTTGTTTTCGATACGCTGGTCTGGAAGGATAAAAAGGGGTATATCCCGGCGCTGGCCAAATCGTGGCAATACGAACCGGAAAATTTACGGTTCGTTTTTGAACTTCAGGAGGGTGTGCAATGGCACGATGGAACGCCTTTTACGGCGGATGACGTGGTGTTTACCATTGATTATTTCAAGAGACATCCCTACCAGTGGGTGCCATTGAACAAGGTGGCCGGGGCGGAAGTGCTGGGGCTTTCAAAGGTTGCCATAACACTCAAGGAACCATATGCGCCCTTCATGGCCTACGTGGGCGGGACCATGCCGATCATCCCCAGGCATATCTGGGAGAAAGTGAAAGATCCTAAAAAGTACCATGCCCCTGGGGCCTTTGTGGGGACGGGACCGTTTAGGTATGTGGATTTTGACAACACCCGGGGGACCTATCTCTTTGAGGCCAATGAGGACTACTATCTGGGCAAGCCGGTTGTCAGCCGCTTGATCTACATCAAGTCGGGGAATCCGTTGATGACGCTTCTGAGCGGAAAAGCGGATCTGGTGAACATCAAGCCGGACATGGCGGGTCCTCTCAGGAAAAAGGGGATGACGGTTCTCGAAAGTCCCCGGGGCTGGAACAAAAAACTGATGATCAATCATCGAAAGCCGCCGTTAAACGAAAAACGGTTTCGACAGGCCCTGGCCTTTGCCATCCATCAGCAGGAGATCATCGACAAGGCGCACAGAGGCTTTGGGTCGCCCGCTTCCTTTGGACTGCTCTCTCCCGACCACCCTTTCTACAACCCCAATACCCCGAGTTATCCTCACGACACGGAAAAGGCCCGGGAGATTGTAAGCGAATTGGGGTATCAGAAAAACCGTGAAGGGTTCTTTCTAAAGGACGGAAAACCGCTGAAGCTGGAGCTCATTGCGTCCAACATTTCCATCGCTGGGGAATCCATGGCGGACCGGGATGGGGAGGTGCTAAAAAGGCAGTTGGAAAAAGCGGGCATTAGCGTTGATCTGGTCAATCTGGAGCAGGCCACGGCAGATGCCAAAGTGGTAAAATGGGATTTTGACCTGGCCATTTCCGGCCATGGGGGCCTTCTGGGGGATGCCTTGATTCTCGATCGCATGATCAGCCCAAAGGTTGCGGGTTCCGTCAATTCCGCCCGTTACGGTAAAAACCGGGAACTCCTGAGACTTCTGAATCTGCAGATGATTGAAATGGATGCGTCAAAACGGAAGGCCCTGGTGGGGAAAATCCAGGAAATCTATGCCGATGAGCTGCCAGCCATCTCCATTTATTATCCCGTCTCCATGACGGCGTACAATCCGAAAAAAGGGATAAGGTGGTATTACACCAAAGGGGGCATAGCGCTGGGCATTCCCATTGCGCAGAACAAAATGTCGTTGTTGGCTGATGGCTCATAGCTGATGGCTCATGGCTCATGGTGGATGGGTTGAAAGGGATGATGCAGAGAGATCTGGGGCTTTTGGCCACCTTTTGTCTGGCTGCCCTGATAATGACATGGCTCAGCTATGTGCTGCCGCGGTTTCTGCCCGGGGATTTCGTGACGGCCACCTACGGCGCTTCCCAGGTCACGCTCACGGCGGAACAGGAAGCGGCGCTCAGGGAATACTATGGCCAGGACGAAGGCTTTTGGCATTACCTGCTGCGTCTGGTCCGGTTCCAATGGGGGTATTCCTATGTGTTCCAAAGGCCCGTGGCGGCCCTTTTTCTGGGGGCCCTGCCGTGGACCCTTCTGCTCATGGGGTCGGCCCACGTGATTTCCATGCTCATCGGTTTTGTGGCGGGGGTGGAGGCGGCCTGGCGGCGAAACGGCCCCTTTGAAAAGGGGGTGGTGGGAGGCATGACGGCCCTTGAAGGGATTCCCGAGATCTGCACCGGGGTCATCCTGCTCTTTGTTTTTGCTCTCAATCTTCAATGGTTTCCGGCGGCCGGTGCCGAGACCGCCTACGGGGAGAAGGATTTATTTGAGTATCTGCTGGATGTGGGTCATCATTTGATCCTTCCGCTTTTTACTCTGGTGCTGGCCTATCTTCCGGGCAATTTTCTGCTCACGCGAAACAGCATGATCATGGTCATTATGGCAGACTATATCAATACCGCCAGGGCAAAGGGGCTGCCGCCCGTCCGCATCCGGTACGTTCATGCGGCCAGAAATGCCCTGCTTCCGGTGGTGAACCGTTTTGCCATGCGGCTGGCTTTCATGATCACCGGTGCCCTGGTGGTGGAGAAGATCAAT
Source organism: Thermodesulfobacteriota bacterium (assembly GCA_028278625.1). The sequence goes on along the minus strand of JANQDY010000218.1, from coordinate 36,145 downwards.
TCCTATCCAGGCGTCGGCACGCTCCTTTACAATGCCATTGCCGCGCGGGATCTGCCGGTGATTCAGGCGGTGGTGCTCATCAGTTCCCTGATGATTCTGGCCGTCTTTTTCGCATTGGAATTCACTTACCGGATCATCGATCCCAGGATCCGCCATGCACGTTAATGTTCTTGGCAGTCTCAGGAAGGATCCCTGGTTCCTGTCGGGCATGACGCTGGCCCTCTTTTTCGTTGGTGTTGCCCTTCTGGGGCCGCTTCTGGCGCCCTTCGATCCCTGGAATATGGATTTTGAACCGCTGGCAACACCATCCGCAATCCATCTTCTGGGTGTCAATGACGGCGGTCAGGATATCTTCTCGGAGCTGCTTTACGCAGTCCGGAATACCTTACTTTTCGGTCTCATCAGTGCGGCGGCGGCCCTCTCCCTGGGGGTGCTGGCAGGGGCCGTTTCCGGATGGTTCGGGGGCGTGGTGGATTTGGTGCTTATGCGTCTGGCCGATGTGCTCATGGCGACCCCCGCCATCATGGTTCTTATTCTCGTTGCGGCGCTTTTTCGGCCGTCGCCCCTTTTTCTGGCCCTCATCCTGGCGGGACTCATCTGGCCCACCATCGGCAAAACCATCCGGGCCCAGATCCTGAGCCTCAAGGAAAGCCTCCACGTGCGTGCCGCAAGGCAGATGGGGGGCGGGAGTGCATACATTTTGAGACGTCATCTCATCCCCGAGATGTTTCCCCTCTACCTCATCGGGTTTGCCGCCAAGGCCCGCATGGCCATGTTCATGGAGGCGTCTTTAGCTTTCTTGGGGCTTTTGGACCCCAGCCGCAAATCCCTCGGCATGATGATCAACTACGCCCTCGGGTTCTACTATCTGGATATCTGGTGGCACTGGCTTTTCCCCCCGATCCTCTGCCTTTCCCTGCTCATCATGATGGTCACCTTTCTGGCCATCAGTCTTGAAAAGGTGATTGACCCCCGGTTGAAAACGGGGATGCCCGGGAGGACCTCATGAGTCTGACGATAAGGGATTTCAGTGTGGTGTATCGGGATGGGGATCACAGCATACAGGCCCTGGAGGAGGCGACGCTGGCGGTGAAACCGGGAGAGTGCCTGGCACTGGTGGGGGAATCGGGATCCGGCAAGACAACCCTCGGCAAGGCCTGCATGGGACTGCTCCCTCAAAGCGCCGAGACGGAAGGCAAAATATTTCTCAATGACCGTGAGATTGAATTTTCAGATGTCCGTGCCCTCAATCGGTTGAGATGGGGGCAGATTGCCATGGTTTTCCAAAACGGCGGGGAAGCCCTCAATCCTGCCTACCGAATCATCGACCAGGTGGCTGAGCCGGTTTTTCAAAGGTTCGGTGGAGATCGAAAAGAGGCCACGAGGAAAGCTTCAGAAGCCTTGTCCAATATGGGCCTGCCCATGGAATGCCACGGGCGGTACCCCCATCAATTGAGCGGCGGGCAGTTGCAGCGGTCTCTTCTGGCCATGGCCACCATACTGGATCCCCAAATCCTGATCATGGATGAACCCACCTCCGCCCTGGATGCCCTGAACAAAGGGTTCGTGGTGGAGATCATCCGCAGATACAAGGAAGCGGGAAGGGGGATCCTCCTGATCACCCATGATCTGGAATTCGCCGTGCGGCATGGGGATCAGATGGCGGTCCTTTACCTGGGGCAGGTCATGGAAACCCTGCCCGCGGGGGAGATGCTGTCAAACCCCCTTCACCCCTACACCATGGCCCTGGGCCGTTCCTATCCCACCATGGGTACGGCAAGGGACCTGGGAGGGATTCGGGGCGACGCCTTTTACCGCCTGGTGCACCAGCACGGCCGTCATGACAAGGGCCGTTACCGCCATACCCATATTCAAATCCCGGAGTCGGCTCACGCAGACGGTCACGCCCCGCCCACGGGATGCCTGTTTCAGGGCCGCTGCACGCAGCCCATAGAGGCTTGCGGCACTGATACGGTAGACCTTCTGACGGTGGCACATCATCAGGTGAGATGTCTTCGCCGGGGGATCGTTGAGATGCTGTCCCTTGAGGGGGTGGGTAAGCGGTATGATGATGTTGCGGCTTTGAAACTCGTGGATCTGTCACTGAAGTCCGGAGAATTGCTCTCCCTGGTGGGAGAAACCGGGTCGGGCAAGACCACCCTGGCCATGATTGCCGCGGGTGTAACAGCTCAGGACACCGGAAACCGCACTTTCATGGATCACCATATAGATGAGTGGTTGAAGCGGGACGCCGCAGCCATTGCCAGGAAAATCGGTGTGGTGTATCAGAACCCGGCAGCCTCCATCAGTCATCGGTTCACGGTTTATGACGCCGTCAGCGAGCCGCTCAAGATCCATGGCGTGGGTGCCGATGAGCGGGAAAAGCGGCACATGGTGAAATCGGTTCTAAGGGACGTGCATCTGTCCACCGACGAGGCATTCCTTGAACGATATCCCCATGAATTGAACATGGGGGCCCTGCAAAGGGTCTGTATCGCCAGGGCGTTGATACTCTCCCCCTCCCTTTTGATTGCCGATGAACCGACCAGTGCCCTTGATCCGAGTGTTCAGGCAAAGGTGCTGAAACTGCTTCTGGATCTTCAGACGGAACGGGGCCTGACAATGCTGTTTGTGAGTCATGATGTGGCTTTGGCGCGCAAGATCAGCGACCGAATCGGCGTGATGCTTGCCGGGAGCCTGGTGGAGCTGGGCGGGGCCCCGCTTGTGTTGTCAAAACCCCTGCACCCCTACACGAAAATGCTGCTTCAAAGCGCCCGGGGGGAATGGCAGGGAACATGGAAGATTGCCTCAGATGAGACAAGTACCAAAGGTTGTCCGTTTTTCTCCAGATGTTCCGAAAGAAAAGCCGTATGTGAAGAGAAAACCCCGTCGATTCAGGAAATGGACGGTAGACAGGTTTCCTGCTTCTTTCCGTTGTGACACCGCTACCAATATCCGGCTCCCTTGACACTTTCCCGCACATGGGATAGATTAATCCATAAGATGTCGGCGGGTTCCCCGAGAATCCCGAAAATGCGCCCCGTTTTATGAGGCAATCCGATCATGAGGCGCTCCGGAGCCGTAAATATTGTTGTTGCCATGGTCCTTTTTTGCCTGCTGCCGCTACAGGTTGCGGCGTTTGCAGATGAGAACTGGCTTACAACCCTACAAGGCCGCGTTCCCGCAGAAAGATCCGCAATTTCCCTCATAACTCCCCAGGATTCAACCCGTGAGCGACGGATACCGATCTTCATGGGCCATTCCACCTTTGCGCTGGATCCCTCATATTTACCATCCATCGAAAAAGAGAGTGCCCATGTGCTGCTGCAGTTTAAAGGGAATTTGACCAAGGAAATGAAAGAACAGCTCCATGGGTACGGCGTGCAGCTCTTGGAATATATCCCGTCAAACACCTGGAAAGTCCGTATGCCGGCTGCAAGGGTCGATGGCGTAAAATCCCTCGGCTTCGTCAATGCCATGGGAGGGATCCATCCCGTGGACAAATTCCCGGTTCACGTTCTTGAAAAGGGATTTGACGCTTTTTCCTATAATGACGGTGGGACCCTCTCCCTGATGGTCTCTTTTCACAAGGATGTGGAATTTGACAGAGCTGTAAAAACATTGAAGGTGTTTTCGGCGGTGACGGAGCAATCCGGCTTTTTGAGCGGCAACAGGATACTTCTGACCGTTCCACCCGAAATGATTCGCCAATTGGCGGAGTGCGATGAAGTAAACTGGATCGAAGACCGGCCATTCCCCAAAGGCCCTGACAATGCGGATGCGGCGGTATGGTCCAATGTGGACCACCTTCAAAACGATGCGCCGTACCTTCTAAAGGGATCCGGCATGAAGGTGGGGGTATGGGACGGGGGAGAGGTGCAGAAATTTCATCCGGACCTATCGACCCGTGTAACCATTATGGAAAACAGCAGTGTAAACACCCACGCCACCCATGTTGCGGGAACCATTGCGGGAAACGGTTCCGGGAATGCCAATGCCAAAGGGATGGCCCCTCTGGCCTCCATCTATTCCTACGATTACAACGGGGATGTTCCCCAGGAAATCATTTCTGCGCCGGTGGCCCTCTCCAACCACTCATGGGGAACCATAACCGGCTGGGAATACAATTATTACAAAGATGGTTATTGGGTGTGGTTCGGGGATAGCCGTTTCGGCCTATACTCTTCTACGGCGAGGGCCTGGGATGAGAAGGTCGCCGGTGTGGATGATCCCATCCTGGGAGGGCTGATCCTTGTGAAGACCTCCGGAAATGACAGATTCGATGACGGAGTGAGCGGGGGCACGGCACACTATCACGTGGGTGACAATACTAACTTTTATTACGACACCCATCCTCCGGACCCGGACTACGGCAGCATTCCCCACAAAGGGTGTGCCAAGAATGTGATTACCGTGGGAGCCATGAGCGACACCGGCGGTATGACCTCGTTCAGTTCATGGGGTCCCTGCGATGACGGCAGAATAAAGCCGGATATCGTTGCCAACGGAGACGGCCTCACATCCACCTGCCCCACGGATACCTATTGCATCAAAAGCGGTACCTCCATGGCATGTCCGGTGGTGACCGGTGCGCTGGCCCTGATCATGCAGCACTATGCCCAAGTCGATTCCACCTCGTATGCAAAGGTCACTGCTTACGAACTGAAAGCCCTTCTGATCCAAACAGCCGTGGACAAAGGGAATTCAGGACCCGACTATCAGTACGGTTGGGGGCTTGTGGATGCAAAGGCGGCGGTGGATCTGGTCAATCAATCGCGCGATCATATCCGGTACGACGCCCTTTCCCACGGGGAAAGCGTCGCCTATCAGGTGACCGTTCCGGCTGCGACGTCAGTTCTTAAAGTGACGGCCGCATGGACCGATCAGCCTGGTACGGTCGGTGCGGCCAAGGCCCTGGTCAATGATCTTGACCTAGAGTTGATCGATCCCACTAACGGTATCCACCGCCCCTGGGTTCTGGACAAGACGAATCCTTCCGCGTCTGCCACAAAAGGGGTCAATTCCCTTGATAACGTTGAGCAAGTTCTGGTGAACTCCCCCCAGCAGGGGACGTGGACCATTCGGATGAAAGGGACGGATGTTCCATCGGAACAGGCATTTGCGGTGGTGAGCAATCTGGAATTCCCCTGCAGCAATATCTACTACCTGGACGCTGACGGCGATGGATACGGCGATTCCAATGCGGCGGGCACGATAGAAGCCTGCACGCAACTCTCAGGGTATGCATCCAATAAAACGGATTGTAACGACGGGGATGCAGCCATTCATCCGGGGGCAGTGGAGAAATGCAATGATACGGATGACGACTGCAATCCCGACACGGGAGACGGTATTGGAGAGACCTGGTACGGGGATGCGTGCGACGGCTCGGACGGGGATCTCTGCGAAGAAGGCGTTTATGGTTGTAGTAACGGCAATCAGACCTGTTCGGACGCCACGGGTGATATAATAGAACTGTGCGATGACATTGACAACGACTGCAACCCCGCAACCGCCGACGGAACCGGAGAAACCTGGTACGGAGATGCCTGTGACGGTTCGGATGGAGACCTCTGCAAGGAAGGGGTTTACGGCTGCAGCGGCGGGAACCAGACCTGCTCGGATGCCACGGGTGACAAGATCGAATTATGCGATGACATTGACAACGACTGCAACCCCAATACGGGAGACGGTACGGGAGAAACGTGGTACGGAGATGCCTGTGACGGGTCCGATGGAGACCTCTGCAAGGAAGGGGTTTACGGCTGCAGCGGTGGGAGCCAGACCTGCTCGGATGCCACGGGTGATATAGTAGAAGTGTGTGACGATATTGACAATGACTGTAACCCCAATACCGGCGACGGATCAGGTGAGACCTGGTACGGGGATGCAACCAGTTGTGGCAAGGGAGTATGCAGCCGATCCGGAAGTTTTATCTGTTCCGGCGGGAATCAGGTGGATACCTGCGTACCGGGAAGTCCGCCCGAATCCAAGGAGACCAGTTGCTCGGACTGGTTGGACAACGACTGTGACGGCCTGACGGATGGTGCGGATCCCGACTGCATTTCAGTTGCGGCTTTTCCATTTAATGAGGGTTTTGAAAGCGGATCACTGGCCTCTTACTGGATCGCCAACATTGGTGGGGAAGGGAGAATAAGGGTGACAACCGAAGCGTCCCCCCACGGCGGCAGTTATCACCTGACCATGGACGATACAACTGGAAATACAACCTTTTCCCTGAATGAATTGACGCTGTGGATAGACCTTTCCGGACAATCGAATGTCCTGTTGTGTTTCTACCACAAAAACTTTAATGACGAAGGCAATACCCTTCCGACGTCCTTTACCGGATCATATCCTGGTGATGGTGTTTCAATGAGTGCGGATGGCACTAATTGGACAAAAGTGCAGGGCCTTGTGGGAGCGGACGGTATCAGTTCATCATACAAGCAGTTTATGGTGGATCTGGATGCCGCCGCCGCATCGGCAGGGATCACCTATAACAGCACCTTCAGAATCAAGTTTCAGCAATATGACAATTACTCCTTAACCACCGACGGTTTTGCCTTTGACGACATCAGACTGTATCGGAATGTGGTTTCAACAATCGCCTATGTCAAAGGGGATGGGCTGTGTGCGGGCAAAAGTCCATGCTATCAAACCATCCAGGCAGCCGTTTCGGCCGCAAGTTCAGGGACCACCATAAGAATCGCCGGCGGCACATACAATGAAACGATTCGTCTGAACCAGTCCAAATCCCTGATCCTTCAGGGAAGTTGGGACGCATCCTTCGCCGGTCAGACCTCCAAGACCATTCTAAGATATGCACCAAAGGTAACCCAGGGATCCGTTACACTGCAGATGTTGAAGATATCACCCTGATGTGATGGGCACGCACGGTCCAATGAGGGTTTTTGAAAGGGTGAAACTTCGAGATCATTCCCCCATCCTCTTCCGGACATACTCAGCGATGCGCCGAAGGGACGTAAGGTTTATGTAGTCGTCTTCGTCTATCCTGATGCCGTACTCATCCTGAAGGACCAGGGCAACGGTTGCCAGATCCATGCTGTCGATGCCCACTTCGTCCACCAGATCGATGTCAGGATCGAATGTCTCAGGCGTAACATCCTCCAGTTTCAGCTCATCAATCATGACTTTGGCAATATGGATGGTAATATCCTTTAAATCCTTTTTCACGTTGGTTTCCTCCTTGACACACTATTCTTCCGGGTCTTCGGCAAAAAACACGCCGTTGCATGCCAGGTCGTTCCCGACCAAAATGCGAAATGCATAAGACCCTTCATCGGACTTTTTTGGTTTAACGATGACTGTCAGTCTTTCACCGGGCCGAATCACCCGCTTAAAGCGCACTTTCCTGAACCCCCGAACGGCAAAATCCCCTTTTCCCGCCAGTTGCAAGGCATCAGCGGCCATCTCCAACTGGGCAATTCCCGGAAGCGTCGGGTCATCCGGAAAGTGACCGTCAAACCAGGGGGATTCAGGGGGCACTTCAGCCCGCAGAATGGTTTCATCCTTCTCCGTTGTTTCAATACCCAGTGCGGTGTACCATTTCATTCAAGCAGCCCCCTGTACCATCAGCCAAGAGCTATGAGCCATCAGCCACCAGCTATCTAACCAAATGTTCCCAAAGCGGCCCCGTATGACCCCTTTCGTAAAGCCGGGCCACAATTCGCGCCATGGCTTTTCCACCGGCACCTACAATCCAATTGTCGCGGTTCTGGGCCCGTTTTTCAAGTCGCGCAATGATGTCCGCCTGGGAGATCCCTTTGGAAGTGTAGAAGCAGGGTTCGAGTAACGGGGCCCGGGCCGGAATCTGACCTTCCAACACAGCCATATCATGAAGATCCGTACCAGGATAGATGCGCATAGCGCAAAAAAAAAGAAGACACTCTGTTTCAACCGTTCAATGTTATCAAAGGTTTCATCAATGGAGGCGCTGTTTTCGCCGGGACCCCCCAGAAGAAAGAAATGGGATGCATTGAGTCCGCTTTCAATGGCCGCTTCATGGGATTCAAAAACGTCTTTTGTGCGAAACGGCTTTTTATAGGTTCTGAGGATCCCATCGCACATGGATTCGGTGCCGAATTCCGCGTGGGTGAGCCCCGCCCTGGCCATCAGTTCAAAGTATCCTTTTGGAGGGGCCATGGGCGCGAAAAAGGCCCCCCAGGGAATTTCAAGCCCGGCCGCGATAAAGGCTTCGGCCACCGACATGCTGTGGTCCATATGGGAATTGAATACCGAATCCGTTATGAAGAAGTATTTTGCGCCGGCCGCCTGTAGTCGCAACGCTTCCTCAGCCACCTTTTTTGGCGGTATAAATCTGAGTGTTCTTCCCTCAATGCCGGGGTACGTGCAATAGATGCACCGGTAAGGGCATCCCCGTTTGGTTTGAAGGTTCAACATTCCGCCCTTATTTAGATAATACTTAAGATGTTGGTCCTCTGGCAGATGATCCCGGCCGAAAGGAGCCTTGATGGGCAAAGGGATTTCAGGACGCCCCTTTGGGGTCAGGACCCCTGGAATCTTATGGACGGGGCTTTGATGCTTGATGGCCGTCAATAAATCGGCCATCCGCTCCCCTTCACCCACGATGCCGTAATCCGCATGGAGCATGTTGATGAGCTCTTGAGGGAAAAGGGTGAAACCGCTTCCTCCCAGCACCAGGAGGGCTTTTGTGTTGCCGCGAATCAATCGGGCCAACTGCCGGTAGTCCGCCACAAAGCTTTCCTGGTCTCTTTGATCCGTATTGTCGATATTCCGAAGGGACAAACCCACTACATCCGGCGCAAAGTCATGGATGATGTTGATCAGCGGTTCAACACCTCCCAGGGCGTTGATATCGGCGATTTGAACCTCATGCGCCTTGGAAAGGGCGTGGGCCACGTGATCAAGTCCCAGGGGATAGACCGGATAGGGTATTTCCAGGGTATTGGTTGAAATCAGCAGAACTCTCATGTTTTTACTTTCCCGTCATGAAGGGAAACGGCGGTGACACAGTTCCCCAAGCCCAAAAGGAGAATCCCCTTTCCATTTAAAGGAACATCATTATCTTTTGCCAGTGTATCCGGTATGACACTGGTTTTCAACAGTGCCGACCCAAGGACCGCCGCAACCGCCGATGCGGAAGCAAACTCCCCCACGTATTTGCGGTAATCGATCACCGGCCCACTAAAACCGGCCATTTTGAGGAAGGAATCCAGCTGTTTTTTTCCTTCCATACGGCTTGCGGCTGGCAAACCGGCCAGGATGGCGCCGAAGTCAGCCGCTATTTTTTCGGTTCCCCCCAAAGCGTTGACCAGGGCCTCCATTACAAGGGGGTTTTCATTTGCGCTTTCATAGAAGACAACCCCCACCTTGGTGCCGGAACCGCTTTCCGACCTTCTCATGAGGAGTGCCCCGCCGCCGTCAGACGGCGTTTCGGTTTCCCGGACGGATGGATCAAAAAGGGGTGAGAGTTCCGGATGAAATTCATCAGCACCCATCACCAGTAATGGCGCCTCATCATCTTCTGCCAACAACTGGGCCGATAAAAGCGCCTGTTCAAATGAATGGTCGCCGCCTGTGGTGGTGATGTTGGGACCCCTGGCATTAAACTTAATGGCAATTCTGCCGGCGGTGGCGTTATGGACGGAACCGATAAAATCAGTGGGGCTGGAAAAGCGTTCTTCGGTTTCGTACAGTTGTTTTAAAAAGTCGTGGGTTTCCGAAAGGGCTCCCCATCCGGTTCCCAAAAACACCGAATCCGGACGATTCTCAATACCGGCGTGTTTAAAGGCGCCCTCGGCAAGATTGAGCCCCAGGCGCGACAGTCGTTTAAGCCGCCTCACGGACCTGGAGGACAGCGGCTTTGAAATCTCTTCATTTGACAAGCGCCCCTGACAGCTCCGGCCTTGCATGAATGTCTTGAGCGTCTGTGAAAGATCTCCGGCCCCTGTTATGCAGGCAAGGCCCACCACGTGAAAGGTGGCGGGCGGGCGCAATCCGTCACCGCGCCCCTTGGGATTCTTCCCGATCACCAGACTTGCGTTGCCGCCGCCAAAGCCGAATGCATTTGAAAGAACCGTCTTAATGGGCGCCTCCAAAGCTTCTTCTAGCGGCCTCAGATTTAAACGGGGATCCGGTGTCAGGTACCCGGTGTTGGGGGGTGCGGCACCTTTTTTTACACAATTGGCCGACACGACCGCTTCAACGGCCCCTGAGGCCGAAAGGCTGTGCCCCACGGCACCCTTAATGGAAGAACAGGGGGGTGTTTTTCCATGAAAAAGGCGATGAAAAGCCTTGGCCTCCGCCAGATCATTATCAATGGTGCCGGTGCCATGGAGGTTTACGTAATCGATTTTTGAAGCGGTAATGTCCGCATCCTCAAGTGCCCCTTTCATGGCCTTAAAGGCCCCGTTTCCTTCAGGATCCGGAGATGCGGGATGATGGGCATCACAGGTGAGGCCCGTGCCGAGTATTTCGATGGTTTCAGGATCCGGAATTCCCGTTTCAGCCATGAGAAGCATCATGCCGGCCCCTTCTGAAACCGTCAGGCCCTTGCGATCCCGGTCCAGGGGGCGGGCGCCCTTGGGATCGATCAGCTGAAGGGAGTTAAAACCGTGATAAGTAAGTCGGCACAGGGATTCAGCGCCGCCCGCCAGAATCCTTTGGAATTGCCCGGTCTTGAGCAGTGCCACCGCCAGGGCCATGGCCGCGGCACCCGATGAACAGGCGGTGGAGATGGTGATGGCCGGGCCTCTGCATCTAAGTTCTGAAGCAAGATATTCGGCAACGGAACCCGCCCCATGCCGGGAGAAAAGAGACGGGTCCGATACCTTTTTCTTCAACAGATCTTCGGTCCGGCTCATTCCCCCTGTTGTTGTACCGATAACAACGGCATCGGGGGCAATATTGATCCCACCGAGCGCCTCTTTGGCCGCGATTACGGCCAGTTGATGGGTCCTGGGGAGCCCTTCGTGGAAGAGCTGGACGGCAACCTCTCCCACGGGAAAAGAGATGTCATCGGGGGTCGGGAAAAGGGTCAGATTGCCGTTGCCGGTACTGCCACGCAAAAGGGCGGCCCAGTTCTGTTCCACACCATTGCCAAGGGGTGTGACAAGGCCCAGACCGGCAATTACTGCGCGAATATCTATCAAGAGAGATCCTTGGGCGACTTTTCCGCGATATAATCCGTGAGGGTTTTCAAGTTGGCGAAGACGCGGGCCCCCAGTTCCTTGTTGTCTATCTTAACGGCGTAGTCTTTCTCAATCATGATGACCAGTTCCAAAACGTCGATGGAGTCCAGCCCCAGCTCACCGCCCACCAACTGCTCATCCTCGCCAATGTCTTCGGGTGCGACATCCTCGAGCTTCAGGGTGTCGATTATCTTAATTCTCATTTCATCTATGAGGTTTGTCATGATTTTTCTTCTAAGAGAGTCGTTGAAATTGAAATTCGCAAATATGGGATTGCTGCTTTACAGAAACGGCAAAGTATCGTAAAGATTTGTTAAATATCATGATCATCAATTTCGGTCAACGCAAATCTGAGACTTGCGAAACCTCATGATTTCAAGGTGTTAGGAATATAGATCATGGCTGCTGAAATGGTGGAAAGCCTCATTCCCCATCGGGGCCGCATGAAGCTCATCGACGAAATCGTTTTCGTTGATGAAAAAAGGGCGGTTACCGCATCAAAAGTTACGGAAAAATGGCCCATGGTGAAAGATCATCTGGTCGGTTCCATTGTCCTGGTGGAGCTGGTTGCTCAGACGGCGGGTGTGTGTCTGGGGTTCAAGGAGAGACGAAAAGATGACGAAGTTCTGGATGGCACCGGGTGGATTGTGGGCATCAAAAAGGCCGTCTTTTATCGCAGTGAAATTCCCATGAACAGCCGGATAGAAACCAGTTCAGAAAAGGTTTTTGAAGTGGAACTCTACAGTGAAATAGAAGGGCGTGCGAATTTGGGGGACGAAGTGCTCGCGGAAATCAAGCTTCAGGTGGTGCAATCGGATTCGAGAGGTTTGGGAGGATGAGTTCATGAACGTGGCAGGAAAACCCGTGGCCCTGGTGACGGGGGGAAGCCGCGGCATCGGCCGTGCCATTTGCCTGGAACTGGCGGCAAGCGGCCATGAAGTGGTGATTAACTACCATTCCAACAGGAAGGCCGCCGAGGAAACCCTTGAAATGGTTCAGGAGCTGGGAGGCTCGGGCGAAATCAGCAACTTTGACGTGGCTGACAATGAAAAAACCGGTGAGGCCATCCAAGGAATCATCCATCGATACGGACAGATCCGGGTGCTTGTGAACAATGCCGGCATTACATCGGACGGGCTTTTCGTTTTTATGACCGAGACGGAATGGGACAGTGTTATGAATACCCATCTCAAAGGCTTTTACAATGTAACGCGCCCGGTTCTGGAAAACATGCTGGCCCATAAGGAAGGGAGTATCGTCAGCATTTCGTCTGTTTCGGGCCTGGTGGGGCACCGGGGGCAGGCCAACTATTCCGCGGCCAAAGCCGGGCTTAACGGTGCCACCCGGGCCATCGCCTCTGAAGTGGCACGACTGGGTGTAAGGATCAATGTGGTGGCGCCGGGTTTGATAGAGACCCAAATGATCGAGGAGATTCCAAAAGGGCAGATCAAGGGGCTCATCCCCATGGGCCGGGTAGGTCGTCCGGAGGAGGTGGCCAAGGTGGTGCGGTTTCTATGCTCCGACGACGCCTCCTATGTGACCGGCCAGGTGATTTCAGTGAACGGGGGAATGGTTTAAGTGAGAATTCAGAATACAGAATCCAGGAGTCAGAATATGATGCCTGGCAACTCTACCAGATTCTGAATTCTGACTCCTGACGCCTGAATTCTTAGTTTGATAGTGTGGATCGCTACTGATTAAAAATGAGAACATATAATAAATCCAGAAAGTTGCTGCCAAGAACGTTAGTCATCTGCCTGTTGCTTATTTTTATAATGGCGCCCCTTGCCCGGGCCGATGAATGGGAGCGTATTCGCGGGGAAGCCGGTAATATTGAGACCATCAACGCTCGCTTTACCCAGGAAAAGCATCTTGAAATTCTCATAAAGCCACTCATATCCAAAGGCGCCTTCTATTTCAGGGCGCCGGGGTCACTCAGATGGGAGTACTATTCTCCCATTAAAAGTATTCTGGTGATGCATAATGGAAATGTCCGCCGATTCATTGGCAGTGAAACGGGTTTTAAAGAGGATGCGAGCCCCGGATTGCAGGCCATGGAGATGGTGCTTCATGAGATTACCCTTTGGCTTAAGGGGGAATTCTCAAACAACCCGAATTATGCTTCCACGCTTGAGGGGAGAAAAAAGATCATCATGGTTCCACGAAACAAGGCCTTTTCAAAGATCATTCAAAGAATCGAAATCCGTCTCTCCGATCGGCCCGGTGTGATCGATTCGGTGACCATTTATGAAGGGGAAAAATCATTTACAAAGATCCGTTTTACGGACGTTAGCATCAATGAAACGGTAGCGGAGACGCTTTTTGAGTCCATTCCGTAGCAACTTCCCGGGACGTGAATTAAGAAGAGACGGACGAAAGGCGCCCATATTCCTTTTGATGCTGTTTCTGGCATCGTGCGCCGGCCTTCCAATCATGGCGCCGGTGGATCTTGAAGAGGCTTCCAAAAGGCTTTTGTCCTGCAACGCAGTTTTTCCAAAAGGTAGATGGCAGTTCGCCCACGTTATAACGGCAACCCTGCCGCGAGGCGGTGAAACGCGGCTGATGGGAGTAACCGAGATATCTTCCGATTCAGGGCGAATTCATGCGGTCATGATGACCATTGAGGGTCTGGTGCTCTTTGATGGCGTGAGAAACGGGCAATTGACCATCAACCGGAGTGTTTCGCCCTTTAATACGCGGGCCTTTGCCGAAGGGCTGATGGAAGACATTCACCTGATATTTTTGGAACCGGACGGAGAAACCGTAAGTTCTGGAACCACCGAAGACGGGTACAAGGTGTGCCGATTTTTACGGAATGGCGACATTGTGGATGTGATGCTGCAACCTGACAATGTGGTCGAGATTCGAAAGTACCGAAATAGTCGGTTAATTCGAAAGGTGATTGCCGACAAGACACCCATCTCAGCTGCAAAAAACATCACGCTCACGGCTTACGGCGCACCCGGCTACCGGTTGAACCTGCGGCTGATTAGCGCGGAACAATTGGAAGTGGCTGATGGTTTTAGAAGGGTGCAGTTGTCAGGGGGCAGGGGGCAGAATGATATTTAGATTAATCTATCCAAAATGGCCGAAACTGAAAAGGCAGACGGAATTTCATCTGCCGCCCCATGGACCAGTTGTTTTCGCGGCGGCGCTCCCTGAGCATGTTCATGTGGATTTTGTTGATGAGAACCTGGAAGAGATCGATTTTGATGATCCAGTGGATTTTGTGGGTATCTCCATGATGCTCACCATTCAGGTGAAGCGGGGTTGGGAGATTGCCGATATCTACCGGAAAAAGGGCGTGAAGGTGATATTCGGGGGCATTGCCGCCATGCTGCACCGGGAAGAAACCCTGGCACACGCGGACGCCGTGTTCCTTGGTGAAGCGGAAGGCCGCATGGAAAGGGTTTTCAGCGATTTTTCAAAAGGAATGCTCAGGCCTGTTTACGATTATCTTGAAGAGCGCCCTCCCATGGAAATGGTGGGAACCGCCCGGCGGGAAATTCTGAATCGGGACCTGTACAATTACCGGGGCGTCCAAATGGTGGATCTGGTACATGCCTCCCGGGGATGCCGCTTTCACTGCTACCCCTGCGCGGTGGCCTATTTGGGAGGAAAGGTCTTCAGGCCGCGCCCCGTGGACAAAGCCGTTGCCGAAATGGCAAGCATCGAAAACAACCGGCTGTTCATTGTCGATAATTCCCTGGCCCAGGATACCCAATGGGAGAAGGATCTGTTCCGGGAAATGATTCCCCTCAAAAAGAACTGGTGCAGCCATCCCATTGAGGATGATCCCCGGGTTCTTGACCTTGCGGCCCAGGCCGGGGCCTGGTACGTGTACCAGGCGGTCTTTGACACCTCCGGTTACATCCGGGAGCGGATCAGGCGGTACCGGGACCACGGCATTTCAGTGGAAGGGACCATCCTGCTGGGCCTGGATCACCATACGGAGGACTATATTCGAAAACTGGTCGATTTTCTGCTGGAAATTGATCTCGATCTCGCGGAGTTCACGGTGCTCACGCCGTTTCCCCACACAAAGGCGTATGCGGATTTGAAAAAACAGGACCGAATTTTTTCCTTTGACTGGGATGACTATACCGCGGACCGGGTGGTCTATCAGCCGAAACACATGTCACCGGAGCGGCTTCAGGAACTCCTCAACGAGGCCTGGAACGCCTTTTATGCCGACGAATCACAGCAGATGAAGATGTTCAGATTGCTGCAAAAGGTGATTGAGCGGGAGAAGCGGGACAACACCTTCAGGCCTCGCAATAGAAAACTTGCCGGGCAGGCTTTCGGTAAAGTATCGGACTAAAAACGGCATTCGACCGTCCACGTAATTGGCGAGTTGACACATGTTCAGTGTACACTTAGAATGTGTTCTGAAGGGAGGTGCCACATGCCCAATATTACCATTTCACTGGACAAGGATCTTTTGGCAACCGGAAGGCTATATGCGGAAAAACATCAGACATCCATGAACGCTTTGATTCGAACTTTGCTTGAACAAACGGTAGCGCCTCAATCAAAAGACTGGCTTAAAGAGTGTTTTCAATTGATGGATCGGGCGAATGTCAGTTCGCAGGGGCAAAAATGGCCAAGGGAAGCCCTGTACGATGCCAAAAATTTGGGTCCGACGCAGAGATCGGGCAAAAGGGGGCGTTTTGAAATTGGCTCTTGTGGCTCTTATTCCTCCTGGGTGAAGTTCTTGGATTTCCGGACCAGATAGATGGCCACGGCGAGGATCAGCACCGTCAGGGAAAGGAGCCCGATTTCCACCATGTCCTGACGGAAGGTGAGGGTGGCCCCCACCTTGCCTGCTGTACCTGAGACCACGGCCGTGAGTACCAGAATGCGCCGAACCGAGGCGATAATCCCCACCACAAGAATTGGCTCCACCTGCAGCACGCCCACCTTCAAAAAGGCCACGGTGGTGTAGACGACCTGTGCGAGCATGAGCGTCAAAAGGGCCTGGTCAAACAGCTTGATGGTTGCAGTTGCAAACTCCCCCTTGAAATAGAGCGGGGCGTTTTCAAGGATGATGTAAACCAAAAAAATGACCGCCACGACGATGAGCAGTATGCCCACGGCCCAGTAAATTCCCCTCTCCGCCCGCTCGGCCCAGTACAGGGCATCCTTTTTCATTTACATTTCCTCATAAATTTCCGTGGAATCTTGGCTTCTCGTCAAAAGGGAACCGGCCTCACAAAGGCATCCTTCCCCGCAAAGACGGCCGCACTTCCCAGATCCTCTTCGATGCGCAGCAACTGATTGTACTTTTCCACCCGCTCACCTCTGGCAGGGGCGCCGGTCTTGAGGTGGCCGGTGTCCAGGGCTACGGTCATATCCGCGATGAAGCTGTCAACGGTTTCGCCGCTCCTGTGCGACACAAATGCGGCCCAGCCCGTCCGCTGGCACATGCGAACGGCTTCAATGGTTTCGGTCAGCGTTCCGATCTGGTTCAGCTTGATGAGCGCCGCATTGGCGCAGTCTTCACGAATGCCCCGGGATATGTACTCCACATTGGTGACAAAGAGGTCGTCTCCCACCAGCTCGATTTTGTCACCCAGGCGGCTGTTCAGCACTTTCCAGCCGTCCCAGTCATCTTCCGCCAGCCCGTCCTCAATGGAAATGATGGGATATGCCTTCATCAGCTTCTCGTAGTAATCTACCATTTCCTGGGAACTACAGGTGCGGTTTTCGGTACGGAGATTGTATCGGCCGTCTTCGAAAAACTCACTGGCGGCCGGGTCGAGGGCGATTCCCACGTCGGCCCCAGGCCGAAGACCGGCCTTCTCAATCCCCTTGACAATCACTTCAAGAGGTTCTTCATTTGAACCGACACTGGGAGAAAAGCCTCCTTCGTCGCCGACGCCCACGTGGTGGCCGGATTCCATGAGAACGGTTCGCAGCGCCTGATAGATTTCGCAGGCCCACTGCATGGATTCCCTGAAGCTGCCGGCACCGTATGGGCCGATCATGTATTCCTGAAAGTCAGACCCCTGCCACCGGGCATGGGCCCCCCCGTTCATGATGTTCAACATGGGCACCGGCAGGCGTACGGCGCCCGGACCGCCCAGATATTTGTAGAGGGGAAGACGGCTGGCCATGGCGCCGGCCCTTGCCGCGGCCAAGGAAACGCCAAGGGTTGCGTTGGCGCCCAGGGTGGCCTTGTTGGGGGTGCCGTCAAGCTCCAGCAGTTTCTTGTCAATGTCCACCTGCCGGCGGACATCAAAGCCGGTCAAGGCTTCGTTGATGATTGTGTTGACATTTTGAACCGCTTTTAAGACGCCCTTGCCGCCATAGTACTTTTTGTCCCCGTCGCGCATCTCCAGGGCCTCCCGTGAACCGGTGGAGGCACCCGACGGCACGCCCGCACGAGAGAAATGGCCTGAAGCCAGTCTGACCTCAACCTCCACGGTCGGGTTTCCGCGGCTGTCCAGAATCTGACGTCCCAGAATCTGCTTGATTTCCGTCTTTTTTGAATGACCCATCATGTATCCTCTTTGCTTGGAAGTTAATGCGTTTGTCAAAACCCGTGTATAACTTGGACCTTTTCGGCAAAAAATGCAAGCTAATCTTGCTGAGGGGTGAAGCCGAATCCGGGCAAATAGACCTTTTCCTATTTCAAAAAAAAGCGTATGGTCAATTGGATGTTAATTTGCCGGAAACCTTGGCCAGGATCGGCCGGAAAGGAGAGCCCATCATGAAAGCGGCGCTGACCCCCAAACCTTCTGGAGCGCTCTTCAATCTGTTGAAATCAACGGCGGACATCTTCAATGCCCGTCCCGAACTGAAGGATGAAATGAGAGGGACAAAGGGCTGGATCAACGCCGTTATCGGGTTCAAATCAACGGAAGGGAAGCTGGCCGCCGCCGTCCGAATCGAAGATGGCCATGTCTATGTTATTGACCATCTGCCCGAAGACGTGGATGCATGCCTTGTTTTCCGAAGCGAAAAGGACTTCATGGATTTTCAGACCGCCGACAAGGACGAGGCGTCTCGAATGATCCTTAGAGGGCGCATGTGGATTGAAGGGACCATCGCCCTTTACAACTACTGCGATTACCTGGTGAACCTTCTTTTCCTGGATGAAGCCAGGGCCGCAACAAAGGAGATGATTCATGCCCATAAAAAGGAAAAACTGAAGATCGCGGACGGTGCCGATACCAGGGGCCGTGACCGAAAGGTCAGGAGAGGGACCGAGCGGCTCAAGGGCGAAAAGACGGATCCCGGGGTGAAATGGCTGGAAGACCCGTACCTGCCCCAGTACACCCTGGACGATTTTCCACGGGTCAAACGCTTTCGAAAGGAACGGTTTGAAACCAGGGCCGAGGTAAGCGCGGAGCACGGAAAACTGCTGACCGACTTTTTTTTGGAGAACGGCTATGAAGAGAAGAAGGATGGATCTCCCTGGGACCCGGCCCTTCGCAAAGCGGAGAGCTTCCATTATCTCATGCGCAACAGATGCGCCCTTATCCGGGAGGGAGATCTTCTGGCGGGGACCTATACGCCCAACCCGGTTTTCGGTCTGGTGAACCAGCCCTACACCTTTGGCTGGCAGGTCTGGGGGGAACTTCGGACCCATACCTTCAGGGAACTGGATTCCTACATCTCCACCGAGGAAACCATCCAAACCCTGCACAAGCACGTGCTTCCCTTTTACGCCAGGCGGAATCTTCAGGACTATTGGAAGACCATGTTCGACAATCCGCTATCGGCGAGCATTCACGAGCGTTATTTCTCTATTTTTTATTACGGCACAGTGAGCCATGCCACCATGACCCCGGGGCATGACAAATATCTCAAGCTGGGCCTTGAAGGCTTAAGGAACCTCATCGACCGGGAACTGAAGGAAGACCCCGATGCGGACATGGAAAAGAAGAACACGCTCAAAGCCATGCGTATCAGCCTGGATGCGGTGTCGGCCTACACCCGGAATCTGGCGGAGACGGTTCGGGAAGAAGCGGATCGTTCAACCGATACAGAGCGAAAAAGAGAGCTTCTGGAAATCCACCAAATCCTTCTTCGTGTTCCGGAAAAGCCGGCCCAAACCCTTCATGAGGCCATTCAGGCCATGTGGATCATGGAAGTGGCCCTGGGGCTTGAAAGCACCGATGACGGACCGCACCTGGGTCGGGTGGATCAGCTGCTGCAACCCTATTTTGACAGCGACATGAAAAAACTGAAAACAGAGGCCGAGCGAAAAGCCTACGTGGAGCGGGCCATGGAGCTGATGGGCTGCCTGTACATGCGGATTTCCAGCCATTACAACATTACCATGGAGATTGTCTCTTGGATGAATTCGGGCGGCCCCCCTTCCACGGTCATTGCGGTGGGCGGCGTCAACCGTGACGGCACCGATGCGGTAAACGATATGACCTACATTATCCTCAAAATCACCGCCATGCTCGCCCTTAACGACCCCAACATGCACGCCCGGGTCATGCCCGGGGTCAACAGCGATACCTATTTGAAACGGGTGTGCGAGGTGAACTTCATCACCGGTGCCACCCCGTGCGTCCACAATGACGCCACCATGATCGCGGCGCTCAGCAAGGCAAATCCCGGCTGGCCCATGGAAGATATCAGGGACTGGACCCCCAACGGATGCGTGGAGCCGTGCATTCCCGGCAAGCACTTCCCCACCACGGGAAGTGTGGAATTCAACCTCATGGCGCCGCTTGAAATGGCCTTGAACAATGGTGTGCATCCCCTGCTCGAGTGGAAACTGGGACCGGACACGGGAAGCTTTGAAGGGGGTGATTTTGAAACCTTTGAGGACTTCTTTGATGCATTTAAGGAGCAGCATGCCTTTTTGTGCGGCCAGGGAGTGATCGGCAACAACCAGATCGAACAGGTGCACCAGGCGCACATGCCGTCACCCCTCATGTCGGTATTGGTGGATGACTGCATCAAGATGGGGAGGGGGATCACCAGGGGAGGGGCCCGTTACAACACCAGCGGCATCACTTCCATCGGGCTGGCGGATGTGGCCGATTCCCTTTCCGCCATCAAAAAGATCGTGTATGACGAAAAGCGGTTCTCTTTTGGGGAGTTCATGCAGGCCCTTGAGTATAACTTCGAGGGGTACAGCGGCCTTAGGGCCTACATAGAGAACCGCGTGCCCAAGTTCGGATCCGGGGACCCGGAAGCCTTTGAAATGGTGGACCGGGTCACCCGCATGGTGGCGGATTTCGCCCACGGCCGGGAAACCATGCGGGGCGGCCATTACACCTCCGGATGGTGGTCCATGAACTATCATGCCATTTACGGCCGGGTCTCCGGTGCTTCGCCCTCCGGGCGTCTGGCGGGGGAGGCATTCACCCCGGGGCTGACCCCCCATCCATCCGCGTCCAACAACATCATGGACAACCTGCTGGATGTAGCGAAACTGGCGCCTGAAACCATGGACAACAACATCGCCTTCAATGTGCGGGTGGTGCCCTCACCCAAAGACAGCCACGATCAGACCATCACGCGAATGAGCCAGGTCCTGAGCACTTTTTTTGAGCAGGGCGGCATGCAGGTGCAGTTCATCATGCTGAATACGGATACGCTCAAGGACGCCATGGCCCACCCGGAATATTACCCGGACCTTCTGGTGCGCATATCCGGTTACTGCGCCTATTTCACGCAACTGCACCGGGACCTGCAGATGGAGATTATCAGGAGGAACGAATTTGGACTCGGATAAAAGGGAAATTCAGCCCCTGGTGATCGATGTGAAAGGCAACTCCCTGGATGACGGGCCGGGCACCCGGTCAGTGGTGTTCTTCAAGGGGTGTCCCCTTGATTGCTTCTGGTGCCAAAACCCGGAAAGCAAGCGGACGCCCGCGGAACTGCTGTTCGACCGGGACAAATGCGTGATGAGCGGGGAATGCATACGGGTTTGCCCTGAAGAGGCGCTTCAAAAAGGAGCGCCGCTTCATGTGGATCGCGAAAAGTGCACTCTCTGTTTTAAGTGCGTGGATGCGTGTCCGTCCACGGCCCTCGACCGGGTGGGGCGAAAAATGACCGTCGAAGAGATTGTAAAGAAGGTGACTCCCTATAAACCCTTTTTCAAAAGCACCGGCGGCGGCGTGACCCTGTCAGGCGGGGAACCGACCCTTTTCATGGATTTCGTATCCCTGCTGCTCGGACGCTTTAAGGATGAAGGGATCCATACCCTGGTGGAAACCTGCGGGCTTTTCAATTTCGACCGCTTCAAGGAGAAGATTCTTCCCTACGTGGATTTGATCTATATGGACTTGAAAATCCTCGATCCCTCGGAACATAAGAAATGGTGCGGGGTCGGTAACAAAAAAATCCTCGAAAACTTTCTGAAGCTCCATGAGTCGTGGCAAAATGGCGGCGTGGAGATCAAACCCCGGACGCCGTTGATTCCCGGGATTACCGACACCGACCACAAAATGGAAGCCCTGGCCCGGTTTTACGAAGCCCGCGGCATCAAACGGACCGCGCTCATGAAGAATAACCCCACCTGGCTCAACAAATTTGAAAAGATCGGTGTGGCATCTAATATTTCGGACGACAGTCCCATGCGCGAGTTTTACGATCAGAACCGATTTGAGCGCATCAAAAAGATGTTCGAAGAAAAAGGCATCCAAATCCTTGAAAGCTAGGGAGGTTCTGAGGTTTATGAACAGATGAAACGCCGGCTTGACTGAAAGTGAGTGAATTTGATACTCGTCACTCCATAACAGAGAAGAATCGCATGAAAAAGGACTGGAAATACTATCTGGGCATGACCCTCTTTTTTTACAGCTTTCTCCCCATGAGTACCGTGGCCATCCTCCCGTTTCTGGGTATGACCCTGGCCCAGGCCGGCGCTTTTTCAGTGGCCTTTCTGGCTTCCGGGGAGGTAGCCTTCCTGTGCGCCGCGGCGCTTCTGGGCAAGGAATTTGTAACGGCCCTCAAAAGCAAGATCAAGTCCTGGTTCAAACGGTCCCATGTGGAGAAACCCATCAGCCTGAACCGTCACCGCCTGGGTGTCTCCTTGCTTGCGGCCAGTTGCCTGCCCCACTATGTGATGATCATTTACCTTCTTTTCTTCTCCCACAAGGAATCGGAAATCAATTTCCTCGCCTGGACCCTGGTGGCCGGAGAAGCTGCCTTGATCACCGGCCTTTTCATCCTTGGCGAAGACTTCTGGGAAAGGCTAAAGAACCTCTTTGCCTGGCACAAACCATCAGCCACGAGCCACTAACTATGAGCTATCAACCATGAGCCATGAGCTATCAGCCATGAACCATACAATCCATCTGATTGCAGCAGCCAGACCCAACTTCATGAAAATCGCCCCCCTGTTTCATGCTCTCAAGCGGGAGCCGTGGGCGAATCCGAAAATCGTCCACACGGGACAGCATTATGACCTCAACATGTCCGATGCCTTTTTCACGGATCTAGAGCTCCCGGCACCGCACATCCATCTGGGTGTTGGCAGCGGCACCCATGCGCAGCAAACCGGGCGGGTCATGATGGCTTATGAAGAATGTCTTCTGAAAACCGGGCCCGACCTGGTGATCGTGGTGGGGGATGTCAATTCCACCGTTGCCGCAACACTGGCCGCAGTAAAACTGGGGATCAAGGTGGCTCACCTGGAGGCGGGCCTAAGGTCCTTTGACCGGACAATGCCCGAGGAGATCAACCGGGTGGTGACCGACGCTCTGGCCCATCTCCTTTGGACCCCTTCGCCGGACGGAGATGAGAATCTTCAGCGGGAAGGTGTTTCGAAAGACCGCATCGTTCGGGTCGGCAATATCATGATCGATTCCCTTGAGATGCTCAGAAGCAGGATTGAATCGCAGAAGGTCTTCGAAGAATACGATCTTGAAAAAGGCGCATACGGCGTGGTCACCCTTCATCGCCCCGCCAACGTGGATGATCCGAAGAAACTGGAAAGCATCTGCGAATCCCTGGTCAGGATTGCCAAGAAGATGACCCTGGTGTTTCCGGTTCATCCGCGAACCGGCAAAAACCTTGAGCAAAATGGGCTCGTGAAAATACTCAAAAATGAAGAAGGTCTTCTGCTCACCGAACCGCTTTCATACATCCGTTTTATGAATGTGGTATTCAACTGTCGAATGGTCATCACCGATTCCGGGGGCATTCAGGAAGAGACCACCTATCTGGGGGTCCCGTGTTTGACCCTGCGGCCCAATACGGAGCGTCCCGTTACCATTACCCAAGGGACAAATCAACTCTGTGAGATCAATGACTTCGAAGAAAAGGCAAGATACTTCATTTCAAAAGGTCACCCGGAAGCCCGGGCCATTGAATTCTGGGATGGAAACACGGCTTACAGGGTCGTACGTTCCATCAAACAATTCCTCGCTTCCCCTTCACCCATTCTTTGATCGGCCATCGTCTCCACGTCACAACTCTTAACCGTTTCATAATAAAGAACTTCTTGACAAATAGATGCAGTTCATCTATTGTTCAAATCATGAACGATCAGTTTGAGCAGGAAATCCGATACAAAATCTTGAGATTCCTGTCCGTCGAGCCCAATATTTCCCAGCGCGCCATGGCCGGCAGACTGGGTATCAGTCTGGGCAAAACCAACTACGTTCTATCGGAACTGGCGGAAAAAGGAATCATCAAAATGAAACGCTTCAAGAACGCTCCGAAAAAATCCTCATATTCATACATCCTGACTCCCAGGGGTTTGGAGCAAAAAGCCAAAATCACCGCTCGTTTCCTTAAGCAAAAACAGGCCGAATACGAAGAAATCAGAAAACAGATCAAAGAGATCACAGAAGAACTAAAGACCGCCCACGACCAGGGTGTGTCATACGCAGACTTATTGAAAAAGACGGCAAAGTTTTAATAACCAATAAGGTTGGGTTCCTTAAATACCTATCAGCCATGAGCCATCCTGTAACCCAAAGAGCGGAGCTATGCCCGCCATCAAATTCGGAATCTCGCCCCTTACAATCTTGAATCCAATCAACTATGAACCATCAGCTATGAGCCATAAGCTATTCGCCATCCGCAATCCATCATCAGACCTGGTCAACACCCTCCGGGCGTATTTCAAGGGAAAAGAAAGGGTTGTCGCCGTATACCTGTTTGGTTCTTATGCCAGGGGATTGGAGGGGCCGAAAAGTGATGTTGATCTCGGGATAGTTTTGGACACAAGCGATCGAGCTGTATCAAAAACCAACAGGGTTCAGTATTTGATGGAACTGGGCCGTATCCTCAGAAAAGATATTCATCCGGTTGTCCTAAATACCGCCGGGGAAGCTCTCATGAAACAGATTTTCGAGAAAGGAGTATGCGTTGTCGAAAGTGACCTCCAAAAGCACGCTCTTTTCAGAATGACGATGTTTTCCAAAATTGCCGAATTCGGTTATTATAGGAGCCGATTTCAGCGGGGTTTTATCAAAAAAATTATGGGGACGAAACAAATTGGTTGACCGTGGTCTCATTTCGGCAAAAGCCGCTTCGGTGAAAAACCGCCTGAAGCGCGTTACTGACAAATGCCCACTTGATAAGAGGCTCTTTCTGGAAGATCTCGATCGTCAAGAGATCGTTCTTTTCAATATGCAAATGGCTATACAGGAATGCATTGATATTGCAGCTCATGTTATCAGTGAAAGCGGATGGGGAGTGCCGGGCAGTACAAATGAAATGTTCTATCTTTTGGAGGAAAACAATCTGCTGAACAGAAACCTGACGGAAAAAATGGTGAAATGCGTTGGTTTCAGAAATCTTCTGGTGCACGAATATACGCGCATGGAACTTGACCTGGTCCACGAAATTGCCCGAAAGGATATCCATGATCTGGAAGAATATTTAAAAGCAATTTTCACCAATCTGCCCCCTGCCCCCTGACAGCTGCACCCTTTTTTTGCCATGACCCATCAGCCATCAGCCATCAGCCATGAGCCATCCGCCATCCGCCGCAAAATCTTCCATATCGCCAGGCGTTATGAAATTGAAGATCTATACGTTTTTGGCAGCAGGGCTTCAGAGATTCTGGCACGCTTCGATGGAAAGCCGTTATCCATAACCGAAAGCGTTTCGGATATTGACTTCGGCATATTTCCCGCCAAATTGGAAGAATGGGACATCAGCAAACGTGTCCGGCTCTCCATTGAATTGGAGGATCTATTCCATGTTGGCCGTGTTGACCTTGTAATGCTGCCTGAAGCCGATCCATACTTGGCGTTAGACATTATCCGGGGTGAATTGCTTTATAGCCGGCAGCCTGACCAGCAGGCGAGGTACGAGCTCTTCGTGCTTCGAAGGGCGGCCGATTTAATATTCTTCAAACGGGAAAGGACACGCATGATCCTGGAAGAGGGCGCCAGATGAACCCGGGACTGATCCGTTCGAATGTGGTATCGGAAAGGATTTCCTGGATTCGGGAAATGGTTCGTGCCACCAGAATGCTCCCGTTGGAGAGTTACGAGGATTTTATTAGCGACCCAAGGAATATTGCGGCGGCTGAATCGTATCTGCGCAGGGGCATTGAGGCATTGCTCGATCTCGGGCGGCACATCCTCGCGAAAGGATTCGCCACTGCCGTAACGGAATACAAAGAAATCGGGACCGTGTTGTCTAAAGAGAAATTGCTGTCAGATGACCAGGAAATCCTCATGCGGCAGATTGCAGGCTACAGAAATCGGATGGTTCACTTTTACCATGAGATTTCCAACAAAGAGCTTTACGATCTCTGCACACAGCACCTAAAAGATATTGAGAATATTCTGACCGCGTTGGTTGACTGGCTGCGAAATTCTCCTGAAAAATTAGACCATGAGATTTGAGCCTTACCCAGCCCGCCCCGTAATAGCTGCCCCCTGTCTCCTGACAACTGCACCCTTTTAAGACCATCAGCCATGAAAAAAGTAATTCCACCTTCTACAAAAAACCGAATCATCGAAACAATTGCATCTTGTCTGGACCCGTTTGAAAATATCATTACAGCCAATTCATTCGGATCTTTTGTCTCCGATGCCCCCTTTTCCGATATTGATGTGGGCATCCTCGTTCGCCATGAAGACGCTACACCTTATTTACATTGAAATGGATCTCGAAAATGAGGTCGAGAAACGGGTCGAATATCCAATAGACATCCGACTGCTGAATCGGGCTCCACTTTTTTTCTGCCAAAACGTCATTCGAAAAGGAAGGGTCATTCTCGACAAGAACCCAAACCTGCGTTCGGAATTCGAAGGACGTATTTTAAAAAAAGTATTTTGATTTTTCAATCTTTCGCCGTCGTTATCTGGAAGAGGCTATCCATGCCCCTGTATAATCAGGAAAAGATGGTTCAACTCGTTTCAGAACTGAGAAAAAGCCTGAGCCATTTAAAACGCTTATCAAGAATGGATCCAGCAGTATTCCTTAGTGATCCGGACAAGCTCGGAAGCACGAAATACCATCAAAGTCCTGGGTGAGATTGGGGCTATTGATGAAGCGTTCACCAATGATCTAAGAAACATGGCCAAATTCAGAAACCGATTGGTCCATTTGTACTGGGAGATTGAAGATGATCAGCTTTATCGCATTCTCAAGGATAGATCGGACGGCTCTAAAAATTCACCGATCAGCTTTCAAAATTCTTGGATTGGAACAACTCTATATCAGAAAAAAAGTGAAATTACCTCGTAGCTAATCCTCAACCCCGCTGAAGGCGGAATCTCAAATCATAATCGATTTACGACACGACACTCAATGCTGTTAACTTAAGCTCCGAATATATTCATCGCCACAAACGGGTGTCATTCCGGGCTTGACCCGGAATCCAGTCTTTTCAGATAGTTCCGGACCCCGGCGCCTGTCCCGGACCCCGATCCGTTATTCGCCGGGGTGACGGCATGGTTAATGGGATTTCGCTTAAGTTAATAACATTGACACGACACTCTAAAATGATTCCCATACGAAAAGGAATGCTATGCAGAACTGCCCCCTGACAACTGCACCCTTATAAATTATGAGCCATCAGCCAAACGAATTGCAGACCACAAAGCTTTTGGAGACAAGAATGCCTGAAAAAGAACGCCATCAAAAAATTTCCATGACCAACACCAAGAAAGAAATGCTTGAAGCCTATGAGGCCGTGAAGAAGCTGCTTACCGCCAGGGAAAAAGAACTTCTGGACGCCGAAAAGACACGAAAAGAACTTGAGAAGAAAGCAGCCCTCGCTGCCGCGGATGCTCAAGCAGCCCAGGATCCCGTTCAGCGAATACACGAATTACGCTCGGCAATCGGCAGGGAGTTGACGACCCTTGGGGAACGATTGGAGGAGGAAATCAGCACCTACCGGAAAATTAACCTGGCAGTGGAAGAGAAAAAAAAGGATTTAAAAACCATTTATGGTGTTGAAACCGCCGCTAGCGATCTGGCCGCCCTTATCGAAGCTCAGCAGGCCAGAAAGAAGGAATTTGAAGAAGATATGGCGATACGGAAAGCAAGCTTTGAAGAGGAAATCAAAGACGCGCGTGCCACTTGGCAAAAGGAGAAAGCCACCCATGCCCAGGATACAAAAGATGAAGCAGAGGCACTCAAGAAGCTGCGCCAGCGGGAAAAGGAGGAGTTTGAATATGCATTTGCCCGTGAAAGGGAGCAGAAAAAGAACGTCTTGGAAGACGAGCTGAATGTCGTTGAAAAGGAAATTGCCCAAAAACGTGTGGATTTCGAAGGAGAGATGAAAGAACGCGACGCATCACTGCAAGCCAGGGAGAAGGCGGTTTCTGAATGTGAAAATGAGATTGCGAACCTTGAAAAGGAAGTTGAAGGTTTTCAAAAGAAACTGGATAACGGTGTAAAAAGCGCTGTTGATGAGACAACAGAGCGTCTGACATCTGACTTCAAAAAACATGAAGCACTACTCAAAGCAACCTTCGACGGGGAGAGAAATGTTTTCAAGAGCAAAATCGACACTCTCGAGAAAATGGTAAAACTGCAGCAGGACCAGATCGAATCCCTTTCCCAGAAGCAGGAGCAGGCCTATCAGAAAGTACAGGAGATCGCAAACAGGGCCGTCGATGCGTCCAAACGGGAAATCGTTGTGCCGCCCTATCCATCCCAGAGTGCCGGCCGCAACGAAAAACAGGGAACGTAACACGGGCTCTTTTGCCCGTCACCCATCACCCATCAGCCATGAGCTATGAGCTATCAGCCAATCTGCCCCCTGCCCCCTGACAACTGCACCCTTTCAAAACCATGAGCCATCTAACCCAAAACTCAAAACCCAAAACCGGCTTCCCAGAACCCTGCCTTGAGCACCTCGAATAAAAGTAGCAAATGCCGACAGCTTTAGAAATAGGCCCTGAAGAATGGCAAAAGTTTAAACCCGGGAAGAGAATCACGGCTCGCGTTGTTGAGAACGGATATTTGGAGGATCGCCGGACAAAAGCGTTGAGACTGTCCAAAAAAGCAGCTCGATTATTGAGGCAACAATACGGGGCAAAGAGAGTGATACTATTTGGATCGCTGGCTAGAAAAGAGACGTTTTCAAGTTGGTCTGATATCGATCTCGCCGCGTGGGGTATAGCACCAGAGAGATTTTTCTCGGCTGTGGCTACTGTTACTGGCTTGAGTCCGGATTTCAAGATTGATTTGGTAGAGCCGGATGCCTGTCGCCAGGTAATCAAAGCTGCCATCCAAAAGCATGGTATAGAAATATGAGTTCAGGAATAGAACGGATTTTTTGAACTCATTGCCGTTAGCGTCGATGATATAGTCCCAAAACGAGAAAATTGCCAAAAGACACTGCTAGAGCAAATGTCAGAAGAAATGGCCTAAGTCAGACCCGCTGTTATCTCAGATTCTGTCCGTATGAGTTTCGATGAATATCGCGGGTTTCGTCACATTGTACGAAATGTGTATACCTATAAATTCGATTCGGCCAGAATAGAAAAATTGGTAAAGAACGCTGGCCCTCTGTTTGATCGACTCAAGGCAGAGCCGCATGCCTTTGCTGATTTTCTGGAGGCCAATCAAAGATAACAAGCTTGACGATAGTTGAACTTACCAGTACCCAAAGAAAAAAATTCAAAACCCGAAAATCGAAATACGAATTAAGCGCCAATGACAAAAACCGCAAATTCAAAAAGTTATGATCTAGAAGATAGAACGGCCAGATTTGCAAAAATGTCAGAGCGCTGATAAAGCAAATCAAGAAAACCATAGCCAACATCGAGGATGGAAAGCAGGTAGTGAGATCTTCAGGATCCGTAGGTGCAAATCCAATCCCCCTTCATTTTGAAAACTCCCTCATTAAAACAGAATGAAAAGAAATCAACTCATCAAGCATCTCAAAAAATACGATTCATTCCTTGCGCGAGAGGGTAGACGGCATAGCATATTTCAAAGGGGCATGCGAAAAACTGAAGTGCCGAGGCATAGAGAGATTGTTGATGAACTGGCTCGAAAAATATGTAAAGATCTGGATATTCCATTTGTGAGGTAGATATGAAATTCAGAGCAGTCATTAAGAAAACAGGTGGCTGGTGGATTGGCTGGCTAGTCGATCTGCCGGGTGTAAATGCTCAGGAAAAAACGCAAGAGGAAGTCCTTGATTCTTTAAGAATTGGGGCTGAAGATATACTTTCAATGGAAGTCCCTTTTGAGCCTGAGGCGCAAATGACTACCATTATGGTCAAAGATCCGATATGGGCGGAAAACCAGACTATCTGAAATTGATCACTATGTTGCATCTGCCGTAATTCTGGATTGGAAAGAATGGAAATCCCGCAGGGCGCAAATAACAGTGGAAGGGTAATGAGTTATGGGTGATTGGTTCTTGCCCATCACCTATTTGAATGTGAGTAGTAAAACTTGACCGTTTCCAATCAAATCCCACATTCCAAATCTTGAATCATGAATGCGGAACCATGAATCACCCAACCCAAAACTCAAAACCGTAGTCTTTCTCCCGAAGACCAGCTATTATTATTGTCCGCTCGCCTCCACTTCGATGACCAAACCGCCATACGATTCGAGCGCATCCTATCCGAAATCTTGAATTTTGAACCCGGTAATCCAAAATCGCGCTGAAGGCGCTCCCGAACATGGAAAATAACGATATCCTAACGCTTCTGCGAGATGAGAAAAAGAATCTCCAGAAAAAATTTGGCCTTGTTTCAATAGGGCTCTTCGGATCCCATGCAAGAGGAAATCAGCACCATGAAAGCGATGTCGATTTGCTGGTTGAACTGTCAGAGGCTTGTTTTGATTCCCTGGCAGGACTACAAATTTACCTAGAACGAAGGCTGGGTAAACCGGTTGAAATAATAAGAAAGAGAAAAGGTCTGAGTGAGCGGTTTCTAAGACGGATTAAAAAAGATATCCGATATGTCTGAAGAAGAGATTGCCGACCTTCTTGATTTGGTTATGAAATCCATCATTCTTGTGCAGGAGCGATTTTCAATGATCGCTCAAGCTGATGATTTCGTATCAACGCCGGACGGCGTCACAATCCTGGACGCGATCTCCATGCGGCTCCAAGTCATCGGTGAGTCGGCAAAAAGAATCAGGAAGAAGAATCCCTCACTCGTCAATCGTTATTCTGCGATCGAATGGGATAAAATTGCACGGTTTCGAGACTTGGTTTCTCATCATTAAGAGAATGTGGACTATGAAATCGTCTATGATATCTGCAAGAACCATATCCCAATTCTAAAACGCTTCATAGAAAAAATGATCAAAGAATTTCAATAATCACAAGAGTAGCGGCAGATATAACCACCGGTCCACCCATAAATCAAAACTGTTTTTTAATATCCTGGACGACCAAACCGCCAAGCAGTTCAAGAGCATCCTATGCGGCACTGAACCCGGAATCTCGAATCTCGAATCATAAATCATGAAACCCGAAGACCAGCTATTACTATTATCTGCTCATCTCCACTTCGACGAAGATAGCGCCAAACGTTTCGACAATTTTTTATCCGGCATCCAAAGCGCTCAAGTTCCCATGAGCCATCAGCCACGAGCCATGAGCCAAGAGCCATCAGCTAATCCGGAATCTCGAATCATGAATCTCAAATTGCGCCGTAGACGTCCCCGAACAGGAGAAACGTATGGACAAGGATGAAATAATTCATGTTCTGCGAAACTTTGTCGCTTTGAACAGGGATAGATACGAAATTATACGGCTCGGTGTTTTCGGTTCGGCCGCCAGAGACGATATGACTGAGGAGAGCGACATTGATGTTGTTGTCGAACTTGGCAAGCCGGACCTGTTTTACCTTATCGGTATCAAGCAAGATCTTGAGGAGAAGTTCAACAAGCCCGTGGATATCGTAAGATACAGGGACACAATGAATGGATTCCTGAGGAAAAGGATAGATCAGGAAGCCGTATATGTATGAAAGAGAGCTCGCAATAGAAATACTGCGGCAGATTTACAAGGCGGCAGAAACAATAATGGAGCGTTTTGAGCCTGTAAAAACAGTGAGCGATTTTACAGGTTCGTCGGCCGGCATGGAGAAACTTGACAGTATATGCATGTTGCTGATTGCAATTGGTGAAGCGTTGAAAAACCTTGACAAAACCACAAACAAATCGCTGTTGCGGCAGTTTCCTCAGGTTGACTGGAAAAAGGCCAAAGGCATGCGCGATATTATAAGCCACCATTATTTTGAAACGGATGCCGAAGTGATATACGACGTTTGTAAGAATCATATCCCTGAACTTTGTGAAACCATAAAAAAAATGGTTAGAGAATTGTCGTAAGGGCGCCGCATCGTGAATCATCCAACCCAAACCCCAAAACTCAAAATTCAAAACTGCTGTTCTCCCCTTTCCCCCGAAGACCACCTATTACTATTATCTGCTCGTCTCCACTTCGACGAAGATAGCGCCAAACGTTTCGACAATATCTTAACCGGCACCCAAAGCCCTGAAGTTGCCACGAGCCATCGGCCAAGAGCCATGAGCCAAGAGCTAACGCCCTGCCCCCTGACAACTGCACCCTTTCAAAACCATCAGCCATGAGCCACGAGCCATCAGCCAAGAGCCATTCCCATGAGCCATCTAACCCAAGGAAAAAGAGATTGTTATGAAAAAACTGGTTAAGTCCGAAATCTACCGTGATGGACAATATTATTGTGGCAGGTGCCTCGATTTCGACGTTTTCACCCAGGGTAGAACATTGGATGAAGTCGTTCATAACCTGAAAGAGGCTATTCAACTTCATTTCGAAGATGACGAAGAATATCTGAAGGATTTCATTTCCAAACCTTCACTTTTGACGATGATGGATTTGGGCGAAATTCATGCCTAAAAGGCTCCCGGCCATATCAGGGTAAAAGCTGATTTCATTTCTGACCGACATAGGCTATCGAGTCGTCCGCCAGCGCGGAAGCCATATTAGACTTGAGAAATCAACTGATGCCGGCGTTCACAAAATAACTATTCCGAACCATGACCCTATGGCAAAAGGGACACTCAACGACATTCGTAAAAAGGTTTCAGTGTGGAATCAAATACCTAAAGTAAAACTCATTGACCGCTTATGATTTATCGACAATCCAGCACCAATGACCCATAACCTATGACCATAACCCCTTAACCGAGATGAAACCCGAAGACCACACATAATATTCTTTTCTCTTGACAAGCACTACACAAGGTCTATATTTTTAGTATATACTTAAGCGGGGGGATAAGAATGAAAACCGCGAAACTGTTCAAGAATGGGCAAAGCCAGGCCGTCAGATTGCCGAAGGAATTCAGAATGGCCGGGAGTGAGGTCTATATCAAAAAACAGGGCGAAGCAATTGTTTTGTTGCCCAAAGAAAACTCATGGAAACCTCTTTTTGACAGTCTGGACCATTTTGCCGGGGATTTCAAGATCGAGCGAAACCAACCGGGACAGGATCAGAAGCGAGAGCCCCTGTTATAATGAAATTTCTCCTGGACACGAATATTTGCATTTACATCATCAATGAAAAGCCGAAGAAGGTATTGCAGAAATTTGAACAATATCCCGTTCATGAGTTCGGGCTCTCTTCAATAACACAGGCGGAACTTCAGTATGGTGTCCAAAAAAGTACCCAAAGAACCAGAAATCAAAAGGCTCTGGATGAATTCCTGCTGCCGCTGACCGTTCTTCCCTTTTACGGCGAGAAATTGATGGGTCAATACGGGAAAATAAGG
Organism: Thermodesulfobacteriota bacterium; assembly: GCA_028278625.1. The sequence goes on along the minus strand of JANQDY010000218.1, from coordinate 2,825 downwards.
GTCTTCCTGGAGTCCAAAGGAAAATCAATCGGCCCACTTGATACGCTGATAGCCGCTCATGCCTTGAGTCTGAATCTAACGATTGTCACAAATAACATCACCGAATTCTCCCGAATCCCAAACCTCCGGTGTGAAAACTGGGTATCAGAGGCGTGATCCCTTGCAGAGAATTAAAGATAGAATTATCGTTAAGCTAAGAACCCAAAAAGCGTCCATAGCCCATAACCCCTTAACCGAGATGAAATCCGAAGACCAGCTATTACTTCTGTCCGCCGCCTCCATTTCGACGACGATAGCGCCAAACGTTACGAGAATATCTTATCCGGCACCCCGTCATCTGAAATTCCTATGAGCCATGAGCCATTGCCATAACCTGCGTCGAAGGCGGAATCCCAAATTATGAATCTGGAACCCCTTTACGATGCGAAATAGCATATGCCGAAGAAATACTACACGATAGAATTGGCTAAAGGGATTGAAATTCATCTCTATTTTGAGACCTTGAATGGTTTGGTTATCAGCTACGTTGTAAAACTTGTCCTGAGCGTGGGAAAAAGGTATTATGAAGTAGTGCGATTTGATAATGCGCATGGATGCCCACATAAAGACAATTTGGATGAAAAAGGAATGGTGGTGAGAAAAATATGGTTCGAATCTCTTGATAACCAACAGGGGTTGGACATGGCAGTCAAAGATATCAAGGATAATTACGAACTGTACGTCGAGAGGCTAAAAAAATGGCTGAAAAAATAAGAAAATCTCAGGAAGAGAAAGTTATCGAAATGCTCAAAAGAGAGGGCTTCCGCGAACTCAGTGAGAAAGACCTTGAGATGGAACCCTACAAGTCCATTTATAGCATGCCGGAATGTTCTAGCAAGGAGAGGGAGGGCATGCCGACAAACTTATAGAGCATTCCACCGAATCTTCGATGTTGAAGTTCGATGTTCCATGTTCCCTTAATTAGCGATGATTGAATTTACGGAAATCTATTTCTCGAGACATGCGAGACGGCGCATGAAGCTGTATGGAATTTCAAAAGACGATGTTCCAAATATCTTAAATAATGGGGAGACTCCGAATTCAATGGGCGGTAAGATAGTTTTCGTTGGCAAACCCCAGACGAAATTCAATTGTCCACAAAGGTGATAACGGTGACAAACGAAAAAACGCTAGTGATCATAAGTGCTTATCCCTTCAAAAGGAGAAGGAACAATGAAGGTAAGTTATGATAAGGAAGTGGACGCACTTTATATTGAAATTTCAACTGAGAAACTTGATGCCGTCGTTGAGATTGAAGAGGGGATGAACATTGATGTTTCTTCGAATGGGACGATTGTAGGAATTGAACTTATTGATGCTTCCAAAAAAATACCCCTTGACAGTTTTCTAAAATACGAGCTTGACGTAGAGATAGTCGATTTGATGGCGATGGTCAAAAGAAAAGGAAGCGATAGCTCTTTGCGCATTTAGCCCTAATGCCGAAGATACCCCCAAGTAAACAGAACCTCGAATCCGGAACCCTGAATCTGGAACCCCACCGAAGGCGGAGTCCGGAATCATTTTCCGGCTCACATATACTGAGCGAGCCATCCCGCATCCGCAAGGTCCTCGACCACGGCCACTACAGGGTTTCGTATTTCGATATTCGAATTTCGAGTTTAGCATCTCCTACATAATTGACTATGCATCCGAAAACCCACAACCCCTTAACCGAGATGAAACCTGAAGACCAGCTATTACTATTATCCGCTCGTCTCCACTTCGACGAAGATAGCGCCAAACGCTTCGACAATATTTTATCCGGCACCCAAAGCTCTGAAGTTCCTATGAGCCATCAGCCATCAGCCATCAGCCATTCCCATGAGCCATCTAACCAAAACCCAGAACCGGATTAAATCCAACTACTTTGAACCGTTTTAAGGTTGGAGGACAATTTGGCAAGAGAAAGCGGTAGGGAGGTAGCGTATTCGGTTAATGGCGTGCCAATACGCTTGACGTATGAAAGATGGTTTCATATTATTGAGAACCATGATGATTTAGCAAGCTATTATTTTGAAGTTCTTGAAACAATTGAACATCCGGAATTTGTATTCAGAGGCAATAAGGGGAGTCTCAAAGCGACCAGGAACACGGGAAAAGGAAAATGGCTGGTAGTCATTTATCGGGAGGTTTCCAATGAGGATGGCTTTATCATAACGGCGTATTTTTTGCATGAGAAGCCAAAAGGAGGCGTGTTATGGAAAAGTTAAATTTGAACAAGGACCTCATCAATTCTTATTTGGATCTTTCATCGAGGCTGGCCAGACTTCGTGTGGCGCAGGTTTGGTCTGACTATGACAGGGAGGCAGATGTTCTTTACCTGAGTTTTCGCAAGCCCCAGAGAGCAAAAAAGACTATCGAAATTGATGATGATGTTCTCATCCGCACAGATAATGATGAAGTTGTGGGAATCACCGTTTTGAATGCGAGCAGTAAAACCTGACCGTTTCCAATCAAATCCCACATTCCAAATCTTGAATCATGAATCCGGAACCATGAATCATCCAACCCAAAACCCAAGACTGTAGTCTTCCCCCCGAAGACCAATTATTACTATTATCCGTCCGCCTCCACCTGGACGATGAAACCGCAGAAAGAATAGCGGAAATCCTATCCGTAGCGACGATGAACAATCAGCAAAAGGCATCACCCACAAAAATTCGAAGCCCGAAAATCGAAATACGAACTAAGCGCCAATGACAAAAACCGCAAATTCAAAACGTTATGATCTAGAAGATAGAACGGCCAGATTTGCAAAAAATGTCAGAGCGCTGATAAAGCAAATC
>JANQDY010000212.1 GCA_028278625.1 Thermodesulfobacteriota bacterium | reverse complement strand
CATTTGGAACGGTGGCTCACTTCCATAATGGACATGCCTGACCCCTTAAAATCCAGCAGTTCGGCCTTTATCTCTTCCAGAACCGGCAGGGGCAATGCGGCAGGTCCTGCGTTGAAATTATAAATTCTCTCTCCCATGTTCTCTTTCTCCTTTAGTTTTCCAATTCCTTCAGCATCAAAGTGACTTCTTTAAGGGTTTTTGCATCCGTTTCAAAGGGCGGTCTGCCTTCGCGGTCCGCATCGGTGATTTCCTGTCGATACGGCATAAACCCCATAAATGAAAAGTCTTTCATTTCTTCCAAAAGAAAGGCTTTGTCTTTTTCCGAACGCAGTTTGTTTCCCACAAAACTTAACTTCTTTAATCCGAGGTCATCGGCCAAACGACGAATTTGGTAGGCTGTCTCAACACTCCTGCGACCTGGCTCCACCACCACAATCAGTCGGTCCACATACATGGAGGTACCACGTCCCAGGTGTTCCAGGCCGGCTTCCATATCCATTACAACCGCTTCGTCCCTGGCCAGCACTACATGGGAAACGAGTCTTTTGAGCAAAGTGCTTTCCGGACATATACATCCGGCACCCCCGGTCTTAACACCTCCCATGACCATCACCCTGATCCCATCCAATTCAACCGAAAGCCTTTCAGGAAGATCGCTGACCTTTGGATTAAGTTTAAAAAACGAACCCATGGAACCGACCTTGGCTTCAGTTCTTTCTTCTATCAGCGTTTTCATTTCGGAGATCGGAACAATTTGGTCACTGTTCTCCACTCCCAGGGCCTGAGCCAGATTTGCGTCCGGATCCGCATCAATGGCTAACACCTTTTTTCCTTCATTGGCAAGTGCTTTTATGAGAAAAGCAGCAAAGGTGGTTTTGCCCACACCCCCTTTCCCGCTTACAGCAATCTTCATACCTTATTTCCCTTACATGAGTGTCCGACAAAAAAAAGCCCTTACTGAAAAGAATCCAATAAGAGCTCCAAGGGCGTGAAACCCATTATTTTAGAATTAAACAGCTTCTTTCAAAGCCTTTCCGGCGACAAATTTGGGGACCGTTTTCGCTTTAATTTTGATGGTTTTGCCGGTCTGGGGATTGATGCCTTTTCTCGCTTTTCGTTCTTCCACCTTAAAAGTTCCGAAACCGATAATCGTGACTTTGTCCTTGCCCTTCAAGGCATCGGTGATACTCGAAAAAACACAATCCACCGCAGCCTGGGCTTCCTTTTTGGTACTCACAACTTTGGCCACCTCATTTATCAAATCACCCTTATTCATTACCTTCCCTCCTCACAACAGATGTTGAAAAAAATCCCCGCTTGAAAGCCGGAATCAGCCTACCCGCATTTCAAATTAAACGCCAAAACCCCGGAAAAAAAGATACACTTTTGCCTAACTCAAAAGCCCTCACCACCTTTCCTTTATTAGCGCGCCAGAAACATATCCCATACACTTCCTTTTGTCAAGGATTTATATGAGTTAAAGATGATCACAATTTAAGGTCCCAATACGCACCCCAAAAGGTCATCATGAGACACTCTCCCTTCTTATCCTATAAAGGACATCATTTTGTTTTCCGTCAAACCCGGCTATCTGGGAAAATGCCGTTTTCACAGCCAAAAAAGCTCAATCCTTAAACGCCTCCTCAAGCCGACCCAGCATTGTCATGGCCCCACGGGCGTTTTGCGGGGTCATGGAACCCATGCCGCAAGAGGGTGTTATGATGGATCTTTCGGCCATCAACTGATGACTCAGGCCCTTTTTCTCTATTTCTTTTACGCCGTTTTCAACCTTTTCCAAGAGGTCTTCAACCAATTCCTCGCCCGTGTAGCTATCCGTGGGCACAATGCCCCAGGCAATGGCTCCCCCTCTGTTCAGAAACACCACCAGATCCTCCGGGTAGAGGAGGAAATGTTCCATGAACCCAAAAGCATCAAAATTGATGATATCGGGTCCCGCCGCCATAATCATGGACCAATCCGTATTGCCGCAGCAATGGATTCCCACCAGACAATCGGTACGCTCCCTGAGATAAGTGACCATCATCTGAACCAGATCAATGACCTCCTGACGCTGGATTGACGAAAAGGCGGATCCAAAACCCGAAAGTGACGGTTCGTCAAGAAAGATGATGGGACGCCGCCCTGATTTTGCCAGGAACCGCACCTGCCAAAGCGCCTTGATGGCCAAACCCTTGACCAAGGCTTCCGACAATTCGGGGTCATGAATGACCGGTTTTCCATCCAGGCCAACAATTCCGGAGGTAAAAGTGACCGGCCCAACGGTTTGTCCCTTTATGTAGCAGGGCTGGTCCGATTCCGGCTCGCCAAGGGCCGCCATTAGACCATACAACCCGGGGGCATAGGCTTCACTGATGGCGAAACTATCAATCTCTTCCGAGAGGAAACGCTCATAAAAATTGGCCAGTTCAGACTCCCTTTCTCTTTTGGATGACACCATCAGCTGTCTGTCCTGCTCATTCACCTCCAGAAGTGGAAGCCCTTCACTGTTCTGAACGCTCATATCCTCCAAATAGCTGCGTCTCACGAACTGCGGCCAGAAGGGCATACGGGGAAGGCGCCGGCTTATCTCCCGGCAGGTTTCTTCCACTTCCAAGAAGGGGACGCTTCCGATACCGGTTGCAATGAAACCAAAATCGGCGGATTTTTCAACCATGTTTCATCTCCTCTACACCGTGAAGCCAGTTTCCCAGGATGGCAAGAAGTTTCTCTTCCTTGGCATGAAGGTTTTGGGGTTCATTGTCGGCACCGGCATCCGGGCTCTCTAGCTCTGCTCTCAGTTGGGAGAGCCGCGCGGCGGAAGCACTGTCATCGGGATGCTCCAGAAGAACTTTTTCATAGGTTTCCACCGCGGCCTCCAACTGCCCTTGGTTGAAATAGAGTTCCGCAATGGTCGGTGTGGCAAAAGGTACGAGGGCTTCATGGTCTTCATCCGGCAGGGTGGGCCACTGTTGATCACGCCCGTGGGCGCCAGCCGCCATCTCGTCTCTTGCCGCCCTGGCTCTTTTAAGCAGCTCGCCCATATGTGCGTCTTCCGGATGGTGCGCAATAAACCGTTCGGCCTGGACCGCCGCCTCTTCAAACCGTCCCTGCTTTTCGTAAATCTCAGCGAGTCTTTGGTGTACGGTATGCAGATCCGTCAACATGACGGAGATTCTCTCAAAAACCGTCTCCGCCTGCCCGATCAATCCCATCTCAAGGAGACTCTCCCCCAGAAGCATCAACAAATGGACATCTTTCGGATAGACCCGCATGAATTTCATGCACCATTTCACCACTTCATGGGGCCGCCCTTCCCCCTTGATCCGGGCCAAAACAATGTGAAGGGTGCTTTCCGATGGACCGCTTTTCAGAATTTCATCGTATAAAAGAGTGTTCTCTTCCATTTTTCAATTTCCATTTTTCTTTTTGCCCAGACGATAGATGACTTCGTTCTCCCGGATCAGGTTCAATTCCTTTCTGGCAACGGATTCCACATACTTCATGTCCGTACGGAAGCGTCTGACCTCCTCAATCAGCGCCTGATTTTCCGCCGCGAGCTTTCGAATGCGATCAAGAGATGCCTGCCGTTCCACCTCGGTCCGGCGAAGATGAACCATTCCTCCTTCACCGAGCCAGATCCAGCCCGATACCGGAACGGCAAAACAGAGCAGAATTAAAGGGATTTTGAGCATCCTCCTTAGTTTGGATCCCAATCCTTCCTGTCCCCCATAGTGGTGCACTTTGTCTATTAACTATTCTGGGATTTTTGGATGATCAGTTCTTTTCCAGGTGGCCTTTAATGAAATTCTCAACCGGAATATAATCCTTTCCGGTCACCACCAGCTCAACATGGCTCCAGACATGCACATCCACTTTTTTTCCGCTTTTCCGGCTTAGCCGGTCTTCTATTCGCCGCACTTCGTCGGGTCTCAAAACCCTTGGTCCGACAACTTCAGCACGAACCAACCATGTTCCTCTCCTGGGAACGGCATCCACGTTGGGTGAAAACATGTTTTTGATGCGGCTGATTTCTTTTCGCATCCCTTTCTCCAGCGCTTCGCCGGTGGCCCTCTCCTTATCCGAAAGCTCCCCGAAATGGGCCCTGCCATACAATACACGCCCCTTGCTGCTCACGTCCGTCAGGTCATCGGATCGGATGAGGAGTCTGATCTTGTCATCGCCCAGTCTTTCCTGAATCGCTTTTTCAAACCGGGAAACCTCCGAAGGGGTGAGCGTACGACCGCTCTGGATGCTGGCCACCACCACCGCTCCTTTGGGCAGTTCAACCAGATCCAGGTTATCGAGATCCAGATAAAGCCCCCTGTAGTTCTCCAGCACTTCCCTTAGAACCTGCTCGGCGATTTGAATTCGCCGCACATTGGGATGAAGTTTGGTGGATATGAATTCACCGTCCAGATTCCTTGCCACAACACCGCTTGTGGAACCGGTAGATGAAATGTCCTTTGTGATCACGCAGCGCATGATGAGATTTGTGTTATAGCGCAGCTTTTCGTCCAGAAGACCCTGCATTTCCTTTATTTTCTGCGGAGACAAAACTCTGGGGGTCGTTACGTAAGCCAGCACATCGACGTCTTTCCCCTTGCGATCATAAATGACATTCTCCACAAAGGCCCCCCGTTCCGTGCTCAACTCCTTTTCAAGGATCCCTTTGATCGCTTTGGTGGTTTCATTCTTGCTTATGATGCCCACTAAAGCGTTAGTCAGGAGGATCGTCACCAGGACCAGCCCGATGACGGGCGCCAGGAAGCGTTTCAAAACAGCCATCCCCGAACCCATTTCTTCACGGCTCACAAATCCCGCGGCAATGAAGAGGGCCGCCGAAACCGCCAGGATGGCGAGGAAATTGGCAAAAAAGAGAAGAAACGCGCCCCATGCCCCTTCATACGCGCCGAAGGCGATACAAAGGCCGCACACCGCGAGGGGTGGCGTCAATGCCGTTGCCATGGCAATACCCGGCAAAACCGGGCTGATTCGCGCGTCGATCATGGCCAGACAACCGGCCACACCCGCCAAGGCCGCCACCAGGAGGTCGAGCAGGGTGGGGCTTGTCCTGGACAGCATTTCCGGAGTCACCTCATGGGCAAAAGGAAACATGCCCAATATGGCGGCAACGCCGACGGCGATCAATACGCCCCCAAATTCCGCAACAACCGCTTTTCTGAGCAGGCTCATGTCTCCGCGGACCAGCCCCAGTGAAATACCGAAAATCGGTGTCATCAGCGGCGAAACCAGCATCGCTCCGATAACCACCGCCGGACTGTTGGTAACAACCCCGAAACCGGCGATCAACACCGATATGGACAGCAGCAGGTAGTAGGTGGCCTTTGGCGTCGACCCGATGCCGATATCCTCAAGAACCTCCGACTTTCGAGAATGATCCACGGACAGAAGTTCCATGAAAGTCTTCTGAAAGCAGTCTCGGCACCAAGCGGCGATACCGCTCGTAACGCCCTTGCGATATCGGTCATCTGTGGTTTCGGCATCCGGTGGTTGGCGGCATTCATCCATCGCGGATCAAAGAACCTCTGGAAGGAATCGTTTAAAAGGCATCAAACATGGAAGCGTCACGCCTGTCGGTTTCCTGATTGGGTTCCGGATTGGGTTCAGGCGTTACTTCCTCTGAAGCTTCAGCTTTCTGCGCCTTTTTGGGCGGTGACGATTTGGCGGCTTTCTTTTTGGAAGTCGAACCCGTTCGCCAGACAAGATGTCTGTTTCTGACCCAACCCGTCTGTCCGGTCCTGGGCACCTTCACATAAGCAAAACCGTTTTCCAGCTTGTAGCGCAGCACTTTTTCGTGAAGGTACAATTCGGCAATTGGCGGACCGGAAGAACTGCTCTCCGCATACAATTTAAGGCCTTCAACACCTGCATAGTAGACCCTGGGTGCGGTAGACTTCTCGTCCGGCAGCAATTCTCTGGTCGCCGTATCAACAATCGCACAAGCATTCAGAAAAAGAACAATCAACGCCACTAGGAAGACTTCCAAAAATTTCATGGCAGCATCAACCCTATAATGTAATAGATCTTATATTCGCCCTCAAGATACAGTATAGAAGAAAAGCCTTTCCCATTTCAAGAACAAATACAATTATGGAAACAAGCCCTTGTCGCGTCTCATTGAGCGCCTCCGTAGAGCGCTTTTATTTTTTCCCTGTCCGGACTCCCATCTTCTTGAAGGGGCAGTTCTTTCACAAACTCGACATATTGTGGCTTTTTGTAACGGGCGATACGTTCCCCCACGAAATTGATCAAGGCCTCACTATCGAGGGACTCTCCCTCGTTGAGGATACAGACGGCTTTGATCCCTTCCTTCCATTTGGGATCCGGAACACCAAAAACAACGGTTGTCTCGACCGCGGGATGTTCGAGAATGGTCTTTTCCACTTCTGCTGGATAGACATTTTCGCCGCCCGGCTTGATCAGCTCTTTTTCCGCCTTGCGACCCGCATACCATAGAAATCCATTGGCATCGAATCGTCCCTGATCACCCGTGTGGTGCCATCCGCCCCTGAAGGTGTATTCGTTGTCTTCTTTAAGGTTCCAATATCCCTTGAACACCATGGGACCCTTTACGATGATTTCTCCCACTTCCCCTTCGGCAACGGGCCGGTCGTAGTCGTCCACCAGTCTTACTTCCGCCATGGGAAGCGCTTTGCCTGCTGATCCCGGACAATCGTTATAAGAACCGTATGTGGCAAGGCAGGAGGTTTCCGTCTGACCGTACATCACGTAGAAGGTGCCGCCCGTCAAATTCTGGTATTTTTCGATGGTTTCAGGCACCTCCAGCCCTGTGGCCGCTCTCAATGAACTGATATCCGCCCCTGTTTTTTCATGCTCCTCCAGAATTGATCCAAGGATCGGCGGGAATTCAACCAGTGCCGAAATTTTTTCTTCCTCTATCAATTGGACAGCCCTTGTGGCATCGAACTTGCTCACATTGAGATTAAAGGCGCCCGCGTGAAAGGCGGCGGTGGCCATGAACAGCCCGCCCACATGAAAAAGAGGCAATACACTGTAGTGAACGTCCTCTGTGTTAAGATGCAACAGGGAGATAAACTGCATGTTGGCGCAGAGTACGTTTCCATGGCTCAAAAGAGCGCCCCTGGGCCTCCCGGCCACGGCGGCGGTATGGATAATGACAAATCCGTCATCCGTCCCCACTTCCGCCACATTGAACGCCGATCCCTGATCCAGGAGAGTCTCAAAAGGGGTGAAACCACCCTTTGCTGAACCCAAATTGTAATAGGCCTCTACGGACGTCAAACGGTCCTTGGCGCTTGAAAGCGCTTCCTCGAATTCCGGATCGGCAAATACGATTCTGGGGCTGCAGTCATTGAGATTGAAAACCATTTCATCGGCACTCAGCCGCCAGTTGACGGGGAGTACGATGGCGCCCAGTGCGGCGGCAGCGCCGTAAAGAAGGAAAAAGGAAAGGCTGTTTTTTCCCACCACGCCCACCCGGTCTCCTTTTTCAACCCCGTTTTTCTGCAGGCCGCAGGCCAGCCGGTCCACCGCCTCTTTGATTTCGGAAAAAGAATAGACCCTGCCGACACCGTCATCCATCCAGGCTTTCTCATTTTTGTACGCGGCCGCATTGCGATTCACCAGGTCATAGAAGGTAAAATCATGAAGTCCCATTTGTCCTCCTCACAATAAAAAGGCCCCCACCCTCCCTTTTGCAGTTCCCAAAAGGGCGGATGGAGGCCAGTCTTCATGTTTCGCGGTTCCTACAGAAGTTCAACACCTTATCTACTGCACCTGCACCTTGAAGGGATAAACCATGGTGACGTTGCCGGCGGTGAAGGTGAAACCACACTCCGTCAATGTCACCGGTACCGTGCCTTCGGGAACCCCTTTCCACCATTTCTCAAGTGTCTCCCATTGTTTCCATCCACGCTTGGTCAGCTGGACTTTGTTGGCGAGCAGGAGGCCCAACAGCGCCGATCGTACCGTAATCAGAGTGGTAACTTTGACTTCGTCCGCCATTCCGGGCGGAATCCAGTTGGACATTTGATCGGCGGTGGTCATGACGTTAAAATCCTTGTCAAAAACAATCGAATACTTAACCTCCTCAAGATTTATGGGATATACGTTGTTATTGGTTATCTTAAAGGTAAACGACATCGGCAAAAAGGCACCCCGGTCTCCGGCCTCACCCATGGTTGGTTTTACCTTCTTTGAAATATACCAATAGCCATCGTATTGTGGAACCTCAAAAGAAGCCAGTTCAATCTTGGGTTTTACGAAGTTACTGTTGTTGGGTGCAACGGGTGTTTTGGTCGTCACACAAGAGGAAAAGACCAAACCAAATCCAAATAACAGCGCTACTAAGAGTATCAGACTTTTTTTCATCAGCGAACCTCCCTTTACGATTTCCGAGTGATCGTGAATTTCCCATATCAAGCCAAAGCGCCTGAATCTCGGTTCCCGTCACTCGAAATCTGATTTATGTCAGCTCAACCACCTTTTTCTTCGCTTATAATGCTTCACATCACGAAAGCTCTTTTTGGTGCCACCGCCCATGCCCAGATAGAAATCCTTGATGTCCTCGTTTTGACTCAATTTCTCGGAAGTATCATCCATAACGATTCTTCCGGTTTCCATCACATAGGCATAGGGCGCAATGGTCAGGGCCAGCTTGACATTCTGTTCAACCAGAAGGATGGAAATGCGCTCCTCCCGATTCAATTTAGTGACGATATTGAAGATTTCATGAATCAGCATGGGTGCCAATCCCATTGAAGGCTCATCCAGCAGCACCAGCTTGGGTTCGGTCATCAGGGCCCGGCCCACAACGCACATCTGCTGTTCGCCACCACTGACGAAACCGGCGGTTTCATTTCGTTTTTCAAGGAGCCTCGGAAAGTAATGGTAAACCATCTGAAGCCCCTCCTTGACCGATCCGGTTGTTCTCAAATGAGCACCCACTTTGAGGTTCTCTTCAACGGTCAGATGTTCAAAAACCTTACGCCCTTCAATCACCTGAACGATTCCGGATTTGGCAATCTTTGCGGCCCTTTCGTGATGAATGTACGTCCCTTCGTACTCAATGCCGCCATCGGTTACCTCTCCATCCTCGGTTTTCAACAAACCGGACACGGCTTTCAGCGTCGTGCTCTTGCCGGCGCCATTGGCACCCAATAGTGCCACCATGCCGCCCCGGGGGACCTCGATTGAAACACCTTTGAGCACCAGGATAACCTCATGGTACTTGACCTCAATGTTCTTGATCTTAAGGATTGCCTCCGATGTCTCCAAGAGATTACCTCCAACCGTGATGATTAAAAGAGCCGTTTCTTAAATGAACATCCATCCGTTAATAGCCGAAAAAGCCGCCTTCGCTTTCAGGTTTATCCCAGAGTTCAGGCCATCTCTTCTTCAGGTCCACATCCGCCACCACCTCAAATTTGCCGCCTTTCCATTCCTGAACGCGACATCCGGTGGCCGGACGATGATCCGTTGCCGTGTAGCTGATGGGTGCGGCGCCCAGACCGATATCAAAATTGCGCATGGTCTCAAAGCCCTTTTTCATGATCTCGGGACCTGCCTTTTTGCTGGTGATATCAACACCGGCCGCATCGGCCCGTTTCAAGGCCTCCCAAAGCACCAACGCGTCGCCCCATGCCTGGACCGTCCGGATGAGCCGCTTTCCCAGGGGCACGCCGGGGCTGTAGGTCTCGGCGGCGGAAATCACCAGGTCCATGTTCTTCACGTTCTGACCGAAAAACGCACAAGGTGTGGCGCCCATGGCCCCTTCGGCCGCTTCACCGGCAAGGCGGGGGAGGTTTTCGTCAAATCCCCAGTTATTGATGATCCAACCTGCTCCAAGACCCAGCGCATAGGCGTCCCGAATGGTTGCCGCCACGCTCATGGTGGTGTTGCCGTGCCACACCACATCCGGCTTGAAGGATTTGAGGGCCATTATCTGGCTCTTGGTATCCAGGGCAAAGAGGGAAACATCCTGATCCGGGCCGATTTCAAATCCCAGCAGTTTGGCCTGGTTCTTGAGGGCCTTTATGGGCGCGGAACAGTAAGGTGACGCGAACATGTAGCAGCAGGCCATTCGGGGCTTCCGTTTTCCGAAATCCGGATGCTTGGGCCATTTCTTGTCAAACCACGCGGTCAAACAGGATCTTGCGTTGGTCGAATAATCCGATGAAAAAAAGAGGTTATAGGGCGTTTTCGCCGGATTCGTCAGATGTGCCGAATAGGATGCGGAAACGTAAGGGAGTTTGTCCTTGTTCACGGTGGGCGAAAGGGCTTCGGTATCACCGGTCCCCCAACCCATGATGGCAACGGACCCGATCCGTTTCAGCATCTTATACTTGGTAATGGCCTCGGGAATCCGATAACCATAATCAAACCACGTATATTTGATTTTCTTGCCGTTGACGCCCCCCTGGCTGTTGATATACTTGAAGGCATCCGCCATTCCGATGGCATAATCCTTGCCCACATCCGAAGTGGCGCCGGTGGTATCCATAATCCCCCCGACCCTGATCTTTTTTGCCGCGGCAACTGTTCCAAAAGCCGTTAGAAGCACCACCGCCAGAAACAATACTCCCAGTTTCTTGAACATATTCTTTTTCATAGATTCTCCCCCTTTATGCACTATTCACGGAACTTGACTGCCATTTCATTACGACGACCTTGCAAGCATCTAAAGAAACGTCAACACTCACCTCCTTTCGAGAAAAAGACGAACCATTTCATTTCCGGTAAAGTTCCATCCTTTATGAAAAACCACCATTTGTAAATTGCCGCTTCCCTAATAGGAAAAAGGCCAAAGGTTGAAATAGTTTTTCGCCTGCCACCACCGGTAGGCGAGACCGTTGGGTTCGTAGATCAAAAAAGCACAGATGGCCAAACCAAAGGCCATGTCTTTGATATAGGCAAAATCCATCAGAAGTTGCGGATAGTAGTCGGCCAGGGGAATCACGGCGAGCTGCAGAATCTCCATGACCACGACCATGAAAATGGATCCGAAAATAGCCCCTTGAATGGAGCCGACCCCTCCGATGAGAATAACCCCCACCAGCCACAAGGACAAAAACCACTGAAAATGCTCAGGGCTGAGCGCCGCGGTATTACACACCCAGAAGGCGCCTGTAACACCGGCCATGAATCCGGCCACAAAAAATGCCAAAAGCTTATACCATATGATGTTGATCCCCAGGGCCTCAGCCGCGATGTCGTTGTCCCTTATGGCCACCCAGGCGCGTCCGGGCTTGGACCGGAGCAAGTTGGCCAGCACGATGATCATCAGGGACAAGAGTACCGCCATGACCAAATAGATGCTCACTTCAGTATCAATCATCCAGGGACCGATCTTGATGGTACCCGGGGGCAGGGAAAAAGCCTGCCCGCGACCGCCGATCTGACTGATATATTGGGTGAGAATAAAATCCACCGTAATGAACTGGGCCGCCATGGTGGTCAGTATCAGATAAAATCCTTTGACTTTGGCTGAGGGCAGGCCAAAGAGCACGCTCCAGAAACCTGCCACGATGCCTGCCAGGATGATGCTGATGGGGTAGGCCAAACCGGCATCCAGCATGAATTGTGGCCAGGGAAACTGCAACACCAGCATGGTACTGGTGTAGGCGCCCACCGCGATGAAAGCCGCATGCCCCAGGGTCAAGAGCCCCGCATAACCGATCAGGAGCTGAACCCCCAGTGCTCCCATGGCCGTATAGCCCACCATGGTTGCGACACTGATCCAGTACTCATCGAAAAAAATGGGAATACCCACAAAAACGACCAGCAAAAGCAGGATCATCTTTCCTTTGATGAACCGGGTCTGCCACCATCCCTGGTCCTCACGGTAATTCTGATGGTAATCACCACACGGCAACCACACACTGCTCATAGATACCCCCTAAACGATTCTTGCTTTCTGATTCCAAAACACATTAGACCCTCTCAATCCGTTCCCAGCCCCAGAGCCCATAGGGCTTGAAGAGGAGGAATATGGCCATAAAGACAAAAGGCACAATTTCCTTTACGCCCCCAGGGAAGTATCCATCCAGGTAAGTGCCAGCGAAATTCTGAAGCAGTCCGATGAGAATACCGCCGACAATGGCCCCGGGCACCGAGTTGAGACCGCCCAGTACCACGGCGGGCAACACCAGCAATCCGAGATACCCCACTGAAATATTGATGCCGTTGATGTTCCCCAAAAGGGCACCGCCCACTCCCGCACTCATAAATGCAATGGCCCAGGCGGCTGAATAGACAAACCGCGCACTGACGCCCAGTGAAAGGGCGGCGGTCTCGTCATCCGCCGTGGCCTGCATGGAAAGGCCCCAGCGGGTGTACTTGAAAAAGCAGACAAAAACGATGAGCAGGACGATGGCCAGAATAAACGACCATAAATAAACGGGTGAAATTTTTAAAACGCCCAGGGAAATGGGTTTGATATCGAAAATGGGCGGTTCAAAGACGCGGGTATCGGAGCCCCAGATATATCCGATGAGGCCTTTTAGAAAAAAAGAGATGCCCACCGTTACCATAATCACCGCCAGAATGGGCTCCCCAATCAACCGGTCCAGAAAAATCCGTTCCGTGAGAAAACCAAGGACAATACCGACCAGGAGTGTCAGAAGGACAGCCAGAATAAAGGGTACGCCCGCGGCATAGAATGAATAGGTGACATAAGCCCCGATAAGGGTTAACTCACCCATTGCCAGATTCAAAACGCCCGAACACTTGTAAATGAGAACCCAACCGAGCGCCACCAGTGCATAGATGCCGCCTACCATAATCCCCGTGGTCAAGCTCATAAAAAACAGCTCCATCCGCTTCCTCCTCAGATTAATCCTGTCCAGGGACCCCGAACCAAACTCCGGGACTAAACCTTGAGTTCCTGAACTCTCAAATCGGTCTTTATGCGCTGCTCCCGACCGTCTTCATAGGTAATGGTGGTGTCCATGTGCACCACATCGGCATCGGAATAAAGCGCATCTACGATATCTTTGTACCGTTCGTTCACAAAAGCGCGGCGAAGCTTCGAGGTTCTTGTGAGTTCCTCGTCATCCGCGTCAAACACCTTGTAGAGATTCACGAATTTTCTGATTTTTGCGGGAACCGGCAGATCCTTGTTGGCCTCCTCAATCTGCTCCGCTATCAGGTTATAGACTTCCCGTTTCTGAGAGAGCTCGGGATAGCTGGTGTAGTTGATTTTGCGATCATCCGCCCATTTTCCCACCACCGCGTAGTCAATGCACATGACCGCGGTGACAAACGCTTTTCTGTCGCCGATGGCCCAGGCCTCCTCCACAAAGGGGCTGAACTTCAAACGGGTTTCCAGATACTGTGGGGAAAAGGGCCGTCCGTCACTCAATGTCATCACATCCTTGGAACGGTCAAACACCACCAGGTGTCCGTCTTCATCAATAAATCCTTTGTCGCCCGAATGAAGCCAACCATCCACCAGGGTATCCGCCGAAGCTTTCTCGTTTTTGTAGTACCCGATGAAAACGGAGGGGCTTTTTGAAAGGATCTCACCGTCTTCGTTGATTTTCACTTCGGTTTCCGGGATGGGAGTTCCCACCGTATCAAACTTCACATCCCCGTCCCTGTGAACAATGGATATGCCGGCGATCTCGGTCTGCCCGTAAATCTGCTTTAAATTGACCCCCAGGGCGTGAAAAAACCGGAAGTGGTCGGGCCCCATGGCAGCACCACCGGTATAACAGTGTCTCAATCTTGAAAGCCCCAGGTGGTCTTTCAGCTTTTTCTGCATGGTAATGTAAGCGATCCAGTTGAGCACTTTCAGGGAGAAGGGAATCGGCTTTTTATCGAACCTGAGATTGGCGGCTTTATAGCCCACTTTTGTTGCGAACTCATAGATTTTTCGCTTGATCCAGGTGGAATCGATATACTTGACCTGAACCTGGCGCGTCATGCCTTCATAGAGTCTGGGTGGCGCGAACATCACATGGGGTCCGATTTCTCGAATGTTTTCCTGGGCCGTCTCCGGTTCTTCAGGAAAATTCAAGGTGTAACCCACCTGAAGCCCGCAGGAAATGGACATCATCTGTTCTCCTATCCATGCAAAGGGGAGATAGGAAACAAAATCATCGGTGTCATAACAGGGGTCTATTGCCATGAGGTTGCGTCCCATGGTCAACATGTTCCAGTGGGTCAGCAGGACCCCTTTGGGAAGGGAGGTGGTTCCGGAAGTGTAGAAGAGAAGACACACATCATCGCCGGTCCCCTGGTGAACGAGCTTCTCGAAAAGACCGGGCTCCTTCCGATCCAGTTCCCGGCCCAGATCCTGGACGCCATTCAGGCTCGTGAGAAAATCCTGATGATAGTTGCGCATCCCTTTGGGATCATCCCACAGGATCTTTTCCAGTTTCGGACACGCATCCTTGATGGAAAGGGCCTTGTCCACCTCTTCCTGGGTTTCCCCCACAAACATCTTGGCGTCCGAATGATCGATGATATATTTGACCTCATCCATCATGCAGTCCTGAAAGAGCCACACGGCAACCCCACCGGCACAAAGGGCCGCCATTTCAGCCCAGAGACCTTCCGGACGATTGTCCCCGATCATGGCCACTTTGTCGCCCGGCTTTAACCCCAGGCTGACCATCCCCAGGGTCAGATACTTGACATTGTCATAGTAGTCTTGCCAGGTGAAAGGAATCCAAATGCCAAACTCCTTTTCCCGCATGGCCACTTTGTTCTTGCCGTATCTTTTGCACTGTTTGGAAAAAAGTTTTGGGATAGTGAGGTCCTTGGTGATATCCATTCCTGTGTCAGCCATCTTTTCATTTACCTCCTCGTGGAATACAGATCATCTTCACCCAGGTAGGCATTGATGACTTCTGGATTGGCCTGGACCTCTTCAGGCGTTCCATCCATGATTTGAACCCCAAAATTCAGTACATTCACACGGTGACTGATGTCCATCACCACCCCCATATCATGTTCTACGAGAATGCATGTCACCCGCCAGCGCTCTTCTTCGTTGATATCCAGAATAAAGCGGGCCATATCCTCAACTTCCTCAAGATTCAATCCTGCCAAGGGCTCATCCAACAGCAGGAGTTCCGGGTTCAGCGCCAGGGCTCTGCCCAGTTCCACCCGCTTTTGAAGTCCGTAGGGGAGCATGTGCGCGGATTTGTCCCGAATGCTTTCGATCTCAAGAAGGTCAATAATCTCCTCTTCGATGAACTTTCGGGCCTTCACCTCTTCCTCTCTGGTTTTACCAACATAGATGGAACCGCTCAGTATACCGCTCTTGAGATGGATATGTCTCCCCAGACGAATATTGTCTAACACCGTCATGCCGCCGAACAATTCCAACTTCTGGAACGTGCGCGAGACTCCCCGCTCCGCCCGTTCATAAGGTTTCAGGTCATTGATGCGTTCCCCTTTAAGGTAAAGATTCCCTTTTTGAGGTTTGTAGAGGCCATTGATACAGTTCATCATAACGGTCTTGCCAGCACCGTTGGGACCGATGATAGAGTGAATCTCACCCTTCTTCACTTCCAGATTGACACCGGCCAGCGCAGCCACCTTCCCGAAAGACATGTGAACGTCCTCAAGTTTTAAGATCGTGTCGCCTTCCTTGATTTGTCCTCCGTGAACCATAGTTACTGGCCTCCCTTTCGCCACAAACAAGGTCGTTATGTCTCAACTCTTTATCTCGGATGATGAAAAGACGTTCTGATCACAAATTCTGCTCAAAAAGGCCCTGGGTCAGACACCACCGCAAGGGCCTCGATTTGAAACCATCAATATGTACACAAACCTGAAATGAATGATGGGAATATAGAGAAACAAAGGCAAAAACAGCCTCAACGTGGTTACAGCATTACTCTGTCGCCGAGTTTTTGTCAACGTGTTTTCATAGAAAACAGCGCTAAATCCCGTTCTCGACCGCATCTAACCCGGGATGAAAGACCATGGTCTAGAAAAGAGAATCGGTGGTCTCCGGGATCAAGTGTTTATGGCACTGGTCCATGAAGAATTCATCGGTCATACCGGCAATAAAGTCTCTCACCATCCCCGCCGCCGGGGTCCCGGACCGATACTTCTCACTCATGTCTTTCAAGAATTCCTGATAGATCACGGATGTCTCACCGCGCCGGTTGAGATCATCATACAACTTTTCGAATAAAAGGGAAAACATGAGCTTTATTTTGTCCGTCTGCTTCTTTACCCGCATATTCATGTAAATACGATCCTGATTAAAGCCTTTCAATTGCTTCAAGGCCTCTCCAACCCGGGTGCTGAAATTGAGGCTTGACCGGTCGAGACTGTTGGCCACGAGATCCTCAACCAGGTTGTAGACGATGGTGCCGTTGCTCCTTCCCAAAATGGCGCTGCACGCATCGGGGATATCTTCTCTCAGTATCAGGCCCAGTCGAATGGCATCCTCAATATCGCGGCCCACATAGCTGATGGTATCGGCCATTCTGACCACGCACCCCTCCAGTGTCATGGGAACAACATCCATGGACGGATTTTCGGTTTTCCGTTCCATCTCCTCGGACAAACTCTCAAAGCTCTTTCCTTTGCGAGGCGCCAAGGATTGGGAATGTAATTCGCCGTCATGACAGAAAATGCCGTCAAGCACCTGCAGTGAAAGGTTGCAGCCGCGGCCCTTTTTTTCGATATTTTCAAGGAATCTCACACTTTGGATGTTATGGAGGAATCGACCAACGCCGTATGATTCACAGAGTTCCGAAAGGAACCGCTCCCCGTCATGCCCAAAAGGTGTGTGCCCGATATCATGCCCCAGGGAAATGGCCTCCGTAAGGTCCTCGTTAAGTCGCAACAAGCGCGATATGGTCCTGGCAATTTTGCTGACCAACTGAACATGCAACACACGATGGGTGATATGATCGTTTTTGATGAGATAAAAGACCTGTGTTTTGTCGATGTACCTGGAATAGGCCATGGAATGGAGAATTCTGTCCGTGTCCAGAGAAAAGCTCTGCCTGTGGCCCTTAAGAATCCGATCTTCCTCCCTGCGCCTTATGGCATCGCGGCTTAAGCAGGCCCATGGAGAAAGGGTCTTCTCTTCTCCTTCATCCAGTTCACGCCTGATACAAAGAAGCCGTTTTTCCTTTTTCACTCCGATATTCCTTGACTAAACTTTTTTGTTGCAAAAAAGATTTCCTAATAGTATAAATTTTAGTTTATTAAATTCCAGGATTCGTCGGTAGGGAACTTGAGAGCACCAACTCCCACCCTTTCTACTGGCGTGTTCAACGGTCTTTTTAAACGCTGTTTTGGTATCATATCAAGACAGCCACATTAGCTCAAGAGCATAATACCGTATGCTCTAAAAACGCAGTCCCGGATTATTGCCAGGTGCCGCTTTAACCGCGTTAAGGACAGAAACATACTGCATAACGCCAAAAATCCAGGTGCAACATATTCCGGGCCAAGGTAAAACCGGCATAGAGGTCCGTTTGGGCCTCGAAAGAGGAGGCAAAAATGTCAGCGATTAACATGAAACAACTTCTGGAAGCAGGCGTCCATTTCGGACATCAAACAAGGCGCTGGAACCCCAAAATGAAACCGTACATTTTCGGGGCAAGAAACGGAATTCACATCATTGATCTGCAAAAGACCGTCAGGCTTTTCAAAACCGCCTATGATTTTGTGGTGCAAACGGTTGCCGATGGCTATTCGGTTCTGTTCGTTGGAACCAAGAAACAGGGCCACGATGCCGTCATAGAAGAGAGTGAGCGGTGCGGCATGTTTTTTATGGTGAACCGCTGGCTGGGCGGCACATTGACCAATTTTCAAACCATCAAGCAGAGCATCAAACGCCTAAAAGAACTTGAGAAGATGAAAGAAGACGGTTCCATTGAGCGCTACACGAAAAAAGAAGTCCTCAAAATGGAGAAAGAGCTTTCAAAGCTGGAAAAAAACCTAGGGGGCATCAAAAATATGGATGACCTACCCGGAGCCGTTTTTGTGGTTGATCCCAAGAGAGAGAAAATTGCCGTAAAAGAGGCCCGAAAGCTGGGTATCCCGGTGGTTGCCATTGCCGACTCAAATTGTGACCCGGATGATATCGATTTGATCATCCCCGGAAATGACGATGCCATTCGCGCCATCAGGCTCATCACGTCCAAAATAGCCGATGCCTGCATCGAAGGCCATGCCATCGCCGAACAGCGTCTTCGAGCCGAAGATGCGGCAAAAAAGGAAGAGGAAACCACTGCCGCTGAAGAAAAACCCGAAGCTTCCGACGGCGAAGACGGCGGTCCCGAGGTCATTATCCTGCCTAAAAAAGAAAGCGCTTCCGCAGCCCCGGATGCGTCGGATACCGCAGAAGATAAGTAAACCCGTTATTTAGAAACAAGGGAGATCGAAATTGGCTATTTCCGCTACACTCATTAAAGAACTAAGGGAAAAAACAGGCGTGGGAATCATGGATTGCAAAGCCGCTCTGACCGAATGCGACGGCGATCTTGATAAAGCAGTGGATCACTTAAGAAAAAAAGGGATTGCAACCGCTAAAAAACGCGGCGGCCGTGAAACATCCCAGGGTCAGGTTCAGGCCTACATCCACGCCGGAGGCAAGATCGGAGTCCTGGTTGAAGCCAATTGTGAGACGGATTTCACCGGAAAAACCGATGATTTCACCGCTTTTGTAAAAGATGTCGCGATGCAGATTGCGGCCACAAACCCCATTGCCATCGATCGGGAAAGCGTACCGCAAGATGTTCTTGAAAAGGAAAAGGATATTTACGCCACCCAGGCCAAAGAGTCCGGAAAGCCTGAAAAAGTGATTGAAAAGATCGTGGAAGGAAAACTTAAAAAGTTCTTTTCAGAAGCCTGTCTTTTGGAGCAGCCTTTTGTAAAGAACACAGACATCACCGTTCAGGATCTGGTGAATGAACTCATCGCCAAAACCGGCGAGAATATTGTCATAAAGCGGTTTTCAAGATTCCAATTGGGAGACGCCTAGGACATCTGATGGTGTAAACCGCTTGACAGGGAAAGCATAAAAAGATGGCGCCTGAACCGTGACCGGTTCCGGCGCCTTGGTGCCAGGAGAAAACCAAATGAAAGAAGAAATCCTTGCCGAGTTGCGCCAGAAGATGAATAAGGCCGTCGACGCCCTCAAAAAAGATTTTCGCAAAATCAGGACCGGTAGGGCCTCCACCGCGCTCTTGGATGGCATCAAAGTGGACTGCTATGACACCCAGATGCCCATCGACCAGGTGGCCACTATCTCGGCCCCTGAAAGCCGACTCATTACCATTCAGCCCTGGGATCAATCCATCATGGGAAATGTGGAAAAGAGCATCCTGAAATCTGAACTGGGGCTTACTCCCATGAACGACGGGAAAATCATCCGGATTTCCATCCCCCCGTTGACCGAAGAAAGGCGAAAAGAGCTGGCCAAACTGGCCAAAAAGATGGCGGAAGAGAATAAGATCTCAATCCGGAATTTCCGGCGGGAAGCCAATGATATGTTCAAGGAACTGAAGGCTGAAAAAGAGATCAGTGAAGATGAACTCTACAGATGCCAGGATGAAGTTCAGAAAATCACGGACGAATTCATTAAGAAAGTGGATAAAACAACCGCCCAAAAGGAACAGGAGATCATTGAATTCTAATTCATGATGCCAACCATAAAGAAAGAGAGCCTGCCGACACATGTGGCCATCATTATGGATGGAAACGGCAGGTGGGCGAAAAGGCGTGCTTTTCCTCGTATCAGGGGGCATCGAAAGGGCGCCGACGCCGTCCGGACGATCGTCACATTGAGCCGCAAACTGGGCATCAAATATCTTACCCTTTACGCTTTTTCCGAAGAGAATTGGAAAAGATCCCCGCATGAAGTAAGCGCTCTCAT
>JANQDY010000097.1 GCA_028278625.1 Thermodesulfobacteriota bacterium | reverse complement strand
CAAATTGCAAAAGGGAATGCTTCAACAATATCATAATGCAAAATCTGGACTGTCCCGAAGGGACCTCTTTTTCCGAGCGCAGTCTCGGAAAAAGCCTAGATTCTTACACAACAAATCTGAAAGGGCATCTCTTACATTTGTAACATACTGTATTTAAAATTGTTTTTTTGAGCCGCAGAATGTCGAACAAGGAATTATGAATGTCGAAGTGAAACTTCATAATTCGATATTCCTTGTTCGACATTCGATATTCGTTTTTAGAAATTTCAAATGTTTTTGTCTGGTATTAGTCCCCAGTGTACGGGGAGTGGTCATGTCTGGGATCACGGCGGTGTTCGATATACCAGGTGACGATATGGTGCTCTATTTCACCGGCGGTCTCGGCGTAGGCAAACAGATCAACATCCTCGGGTTCGATGACGCCCTCTTCAGCCAGGAATTGGGCGTTGAAGCACCTTTGCCAGAAGTCTTTCCCCACCAGGATGACCGGTACCGGATCGATGACCTTGGTCTGGATCAGACACAGGGTTTCAAAGAGCTCATCCAGGGTGCCGTAGCCGCCCGGAAATGCCACCAAAGCCTTTGCCGTCGCCAGGAAGTGCATTTTTCGAATGGCGAAATACCGGAACTGGAAGCAGAGGTCCGGGGTGATGTAGGAATTGGGTACCTGCTCAAAGGGCAGGTTGATGTTCAATCCGATGCTTTTGGCGCCCGCATCATGGGCCCCCCTGTTGCCGGCTTCCATGATTCCCGGCCCTCCGCCGGTGATGATGACGAATTCGCGTTTGTGGGTTTTTTGAAACCGCCTGCTGATGCGAAAGGAAAACTCCCTGGCCACATCGTAATAGCGGCTCTTCTCGAGCATCCGCTCTGCGATGCGAACCTTCCGCTGGATGAGCTCATCGCCGGGGTTCTGGGCTAATTCACGCTTGGCGGCTTGGAGGCGCTGTTCCGCCTTGCGGCGTTCCACGATGCGACTTCCGCCGAACAGAACGATGGTGGAACGAACGTTGCTTTTGACGAATTTGAGTTGTGGCTTGGCGTATTCGATGAACAACCTTGCGCCCTTCATTTCCGGACTGCCGATCCATTCAAGATCCAGGTCCGCGCGGCGATAGGACGGATTTTCCAAAATGGCCTTAATCCGATCTTCATCTTCCATGGGCATTCCTCCACAGCTTTCCAAGTCACGGCATATGGTCGAAGGGAATCGGAACCAGCCTTTTCTCCTTGTCCATGCAAACCAGGTGTAATTCACAGGAGACAGCCGCTTTCTCCCCGTTGGGCCGCCAGGCCTCATGATTCCAGATGATCCGGTATTTTCCGTCAAAGCGATACGAGGACCGGATGTCGAGAATGTCTCCGAATTCAGCTCCCTCGGAGTACGTGATATTGGCCTTATAAACAGCGAATCCCAGACCTTTCTCTTTCCAGAGCGTCACCAGCACATCTTTCCCCAATACATGCTCTCTGGAGCGTTCAAAGAATTTCAGGTAATTGGCATGATATACGACGCCCGAGTGATCCGTGTCCTCGTAATAGACCTGAACGGGAAAATGATATGTCCGACTGTTCATAACGTCTCCTTAAAATAGAAACCCCCGGAGCAGGCTTGACCGGGCGTCAGCGCCGGTGGATGACCATTAGGGTGATATCATCGGACTGCTCCGCTCCTTCGGTGTGTGCGGCAAGGCTGGTTGTAATCCGGTCCAGCAGTTGCCGGGCCGACAAATCCCCCATGCCCAGGGCCTTTTTCAGGTTTTCGGAACCGTACAATTGGCCATCCGCGTTCCTTGCTTCGGTGATACCGTCGGTCAATATCACGACAACGTCGCCAGGGTCGATATCGATGCATTCTGCTTTGAAACCCATTTCAGGGAGCATCCCCACTGCCGGGCCGGTCGGTTCAAGGATCCTTTTGATCCCCTTGGGTCCGGCCACGATGACCTCTTCGTGTCCGCAGTTCAGGTAAGACAGGGTCCCATATGAGGCGTCTATGATGCCCCAAAAAAGAGTGGCAAACATGTCCGTCTCACCGTGGGTTAAGGCAACGTAATTGTTGATATGTAAAATGGTTGCCTCTAAAGTGTCCGTATGGTCGTTGTCGCTCTGTTTCGGTGCTCCTCGTGTCTGCGGACCGCGCTCACGTTTCTTGCCCAAAGACCCTTTTGAACCCGGCCGGTAATAAAGATCGGACAGGGCCCGAATCAGGGTGCGGAATATCCCCGTGAAAAGCGCTGCTCCCACGCCCTTTCCGCATACGTCGGTGACCACAATACTGAGCCCTGAACCATCCGCCAGGGGAAATGCGTCATAGAAGTCGCCCGAGACCTTTCGGGCCGCTTTAAAGTGGGCGGCAATTTCCCAGCCGTCCATTTGAGGCAGTGATGTGGGCAAAAAGCTGGATTGAATCTCACGTCCGATTTCCAGATCACGCTCCAGACGCCTTGCATAGAGGCGCTCTTTGTCCCGCAGCATTTTTTTTTCGAGGGCCGCTCCGATGCGGGCCTTCAAAAGCACGGCATCGAAGGGTTTGGAGAGATAGTCCTCGGCCCCCATCTCAATGCACTTGATAACGCTTTCCATTTCGTCTATGGCGGATATCATAATGACGGGAAGTTGCCTGAGCTTAGGATTCTGCTTCAATTGCTCGAGCACCTGGTAGCCGTTCATGACGGGCATCATGATGTCCAGCAGGATCAGATCCGGAGGATCTTCGCTGATGATCTTGAGGGCACGCCGGCCATCCTTTGCCACCTTGAACCTGTAATCCTTGCCAAGGGTCGCAATGAGAACATCAATATTCGTTTCCGTGTCATCCACAATCAGTATGGTAGATTCAGAGAGGTCTTTCATGGGGTCTCCGAAGTACGGTCAACACAAGGGGAAAGTCTAAGCCTTTTTGACAATCCGTTTTGTGATAAGAGGTTGCTTTTCATTGCTTTTTTAAGTGATGATCATAGGAAAAACCGGCTTCTGGGTCAAGTAAAAAGGGCGTACCTTCATGTTTGGTGTTGATATTGTATGAACGCTCGCCTTTGAGGGGCCATTGTGGTATCATTCACCGCAAAAAGCGAGCGAAAGGAGGATCAATGATGCAAGAAGAACGTGCTGTTATGAAGGATCGACACCGGGGAAGAGGGATCCGTCTGTCGCTCCGGATGCTGTGCATGGCTTTCGCGCTTTTCATCCTTTTGGGCGGGGCCGGGGCTTTGGTCGATGCGGATGATGACTGTACGGTCCTGGATGACTGTTCCGGGATCACCGGCCTTCCGACGGCCGAGGAGTGCGAAGATGACGATTGCACCTGCGCCCAGACTGTTGAATGCTACGTTCGCAACCAGGCCCCCTTGACCAACTGGCCCGTGGCTCCCGGAGGTGAACTCCAGTTAAACCGCAACTTCTTTCACGACCGTTTCATAGAGACCCGCATTCTGCCCGATGCCTATGACGACTGGGTGACCTTCTCCGACCCCTCCAGCGGCCCCGCCGATTTCCCCGACGGGACGGTCATCTATAAATCCGGATATCTCCCCAGTGATGATGACTATTCCAAACCGGCATCATCCCCGGGCGTGGCGTATGTCTATGCCAAAATGAACGGTTATTGCCCGGATGATTCGATTACCGTCCTGGATTACTGCCTGGGCGGCGACTGGTTCTCCCTGGAAATCGCCTATGAAGATTACGGGACCGCCATCTTGGAGGGGCAGCTCGTCAAATACGGCAAGGAGGAGGGCTGCTTTAACTGTCATTCCTCGGCATCCGCCGGAGGCGATTGGATCTGGAAACTCTATTCTACGAGGAGGTACCCATGAAAAAGCGACGAAACCTGGTATCATGCGGTGTCCGGATTCTCCTGCTGATGCTTGCGGGGGTCATGATGGCGGGGTGCGGCAACGACGGCGCCTCCTCGGGAAATGTCACCTGCGGCGCGGTTCCCCTTTCCGCCCCAACGGGGCTGGGTGATGATCCGGTGGTGCTGGGCTGGGGGATTCCGCCCGACATGTCCGTTGATCCCTCGGACCTGGACATGGACACGGCCCGGCGCTTGGTGGACCGCTTTGCCTGGGAAACCTTTGTGGCCCTCAACTGGCCGGCCACTTCCCTGTGCCGGGGCACCCCTTTGGAAAATCCGAGGGTCGCCGATGACTGGACGTCCAACCGGGTATGGGAAACATTCAAAGCCCCCTACGAACTCTTCCAGGCGACGGATTCCGATTGGAACCCGGCGAATGTCTCCTTTGATGATCCGGCACCTGCCGGCACCTGCGGGGAACTGGCGGACAACGCCTCAGGGCCCGCAAAAGTCGCTGGGCCCCCGGATCTCCAAAAACTGGTTTACGAGGATTTTCAGGCGGGTCTTCCGAACACCGTGTTAACGGATCAACAGGGGAACACCGTGTGGTACGAGATCACCTTCAACCGGGATGTTTTCGATTACATCCGCGACAACGGGTTGGCGGCAACCGGCGCCTATGACTACGCCGGACCACTGGTAGGGACCCGGGCCATTGATTTTCCAACCAACGGGACCGGGGCTTCCGGCGCCGGTGCCATCGAGATCAAGGCATCCTGGCGGATCATGACGTCTGCGGATGACGAAAGCCGGTATTTTACCCAGGAGACGGTCATCTATGACGCTTCTGATGGGAGTTGCGAAACCACCACCATGGGACTCATCGGCCTGCACATCGCGCGCAAGGTGGGTACCTCCCCCAAATGGGTCTGGATGACCTTTGAACACGAAGACAACGTGCCCCCGGCCGGGACCAATGGAGACGGACGCGATTACAGTCTTTTCTCCCTCACCTGTGCGGAAAACGAGCCGGCTGACTGTCCCGGGCAGACGGCCGTCTCGGATACGGAATACGACTGCTGCCCGAACCTGATCCCCTACCCGGTCCCGACCGACCCCGCCAGCAACCAGGTGACGCGTCTGGTACCCATCCAGGGGAACCGGGAGATCAATGACCGGTTCAGGAAAGCTTACGCGGACGCGGGATCACCGTTCCGGTACTTCCTGCTGGTGGGGGCCCAGTGGGCCAAACCCCGGGGGGAGCGTCCGGCGGCATGGCGGCGGCCGTGCAATCCCAACGGACCGTGGGGGGTGGAACCACCCCCACCGGGAGAGCCCTGCTATGAACAGATTCCCGAACCCCTGCGCAATACCACCATGGAGACCTTGATCGTCCAGACGGACGGTGAGGGGATTCAGTACAGTGGGGACAGTTGCATGAACTGTCACCAGGCGGGCGGCGTTGACGGCAGTTTTCTGTGGCTTGACGCCATGTTCAATCAGTACGAAATTTCCAACTGAACCAAAAGGACTGATAAAACGGAAGCTGACCGTCCGGGAACCCGGCGGCGAGAAGCCCTTCCGTCACTGAATCGGTCACCTTGGCCGCCGCGTCCGGTCCCGGCAATGCGCTCCGTGACATTAAAGTGGCCCCAGGAGAGTATTTGTGTTGAAATTCACTAAAAGATGATGGATATTTAATCTATCTGAAAGTCATCAGCACGTATGATACGTGGGAGCTTGGGCGGAACACCTTATGATTGAGCCAAAAGACAACTCCGATAAAGGCGCGGGTTTGCGCGACAAATCACCTCGGTTGGGCGAGTATTTGGTCAAGATCGGTCTTTTTGACGAAGAAACCCTGAAGCAAGCCCTGGAAACCCAAAAGACGAGCAAACAGCGACTGGGCCAGGTTTTGACGAATATGGGTGTGACAGACGAAGTGGCCATTGCAAAAGCACTGGCCGTCCGCCTGAAAATACCTTACGGCAGGATTCACAAGGCCACCATTCCGGACGAAGTCATATCACTTGTTCCTGCCGAACTGGCTGCAACCCATATGGTGATTCCCCTGAAAAAGAAAGGAAACCGTCTTCTCGTTGCCATGGCCGATCCGCTGAACCTTTACGCACTTGAAGATCTTCGGTTCGTGACACGGATGCCCATTGACCGGGCCGCCGTTCCGGCCGGCGACGTTGCATCGGCCATTTCCAAGTACTATCATGGCATCGATCTCATTCAAGACGATAAGCAAATCGAGTTCTTTCAAGACGAAAAGCAAATCGAGTTCGTTCTGGACGAAAGCCAAATCGAGTTCGTTCAGAATAAAAAGCAAGAAGAACGGTCCCTGAAAGAACTGGAAGACATCAGCGTCTTAGCGCCCATCATAAAATTCGTGAATGCCGTTCTCGTGGAGGCCATCAGGCTTAAGGCCAGCGATATCCACATTGAACAACAGGAAGGAACGCTTGTGGTGCGGTACCGCGTGGACGGTGTCATGCGGGAATTCATGCGGGACTATCGCAACATTCACGCCGCGGTGGTATCCAGGATCAAAATCATGTCCGAAATGGACATTGCCATCAAGCGCAAACCCCAAGACGGCAAAGCTCAGGTGAAATACGGTGGCAAGATTTATGATCTGAGGATTTCGGCACTTCCCACATCCTATGGAGAAAAGGTAACCATCCGTATTCTCAGTCCGGATGCGGCGCAACTGAAACCTGAGGATCTCGGCTTTTCCGACGAGGACCTCAAGCAATTATTGGTGACCATTCGACAGTCCCACGGGATCATTCTGGTGACCGGACCCACGGGATCAGGCAAGTCCACAACCCTTTATGCCTGCCTGAACGAACTCAACTCCCCGGAAGTGAATATCGTCACGGTGGAAGATCCCGTTGAATATGAGATGGTCGGCATCAATCAGGTGCAGATCAACCCTAAAGCGGGCATTACTTTTGCCAAAGGGCTTCGATCCATTCTGAGACAGGACCCGGATATCGTCATGGTTGGGGAGATCCGAGATCAGGAAACCGCCATCACTGCAACTCAGGCCGCTCAGACAGGGCACCTGGTCTTTTCGACGCTTCACACCAATGATGCCCTTTCCGCCGTTATGCGCCTCATGGATTTGGGAATCGATCCCTTTCAGATTTCTTCCACGTTGATCGCCGTAATCGCCCAGCGGTTGGTCAGAAGGATCTGCGAGAAATGCAAGGCACCTGAAACGCTCCAACCCGAACAGCTTGAAATCATCAAACCCCGTCTGGGGGACATGAAAGATCCGACCTTCTGGAAAGGAACCGGTTGCAAAGCCTGTCACAACACGGGTTACTCCGGCCGGATGGGACTCTTTGAATTGCTGCATCTGAGTCCCGCTCTCAAGGAACGTATCTCCAACCGGGTGTCAAGCGAAACACTCAAACAGGCTGCGCTGGCCGAAGGGTTTGAGGTGATGTTTTCAGATGGGCTCAGAAAGTCACTGGAGGGGTTGACAACCGTTGAAGAGGTTTTTCGCGTGGCCCCCTATGAAGCGGCGGAGGCGCCGCGTTCCCACACCGGCGTTGTAAACGCCCGACCGCAAGACCCGTTACCTCGAAAGGGGGTCTTTTCGGATGAGGTTTCCGCCACCGGCGCAGTGGCCCCGCCCAAGATTCTCGTGGTCGACGACGACCCGTTGGCACTGGAACTGATCACCCATGTGCTGAACTCGGAAAACTACCTGGTTGTTTCAGCCAAAAATGGCGTCGAAGCCCTTCAACTGGCCTCCACCGAGCGGCCCAACCTCATTGTGACGGATTATATGATGCCTGAAATGGATGGTGTCATGCTCATAAAAGAACTAAGGTCCCAGGAATCCACCCGTTCGATTCCCGTGATCATGCTGACCGCCAAAGATGAGGAGGAAGACGAGCTGGAAGGATTTGACGCAGGCGCCGATGATTATCTCACAAAACCCATCGCCAGCAAGCGGTTCCTGGTGAGGATCGCCCGTCTTCTCAAGCGGAGTCAATGATTCCGGGTTGAACCGACGGGACTGATAGGCTCTTAGGGCCGTCCGAACGACAACATGTTGTAAATAAAAATCTGAATATCAGCTCGCAATTCCGAGATAAATTTCCTTGACCGTCGATCGACGGTAACATGCAAACAGAACAAAAAAGTACCAAGATAAACACATCCAAATATCCAACACGAAAACGTAACCGATTACAGGGGTACGATTACAGCCGGCAAGGTGCATATTTTATTACGGTGTGCACCCAAAACCGCGCCGAATTGTTTGGTCACGTCGTAGGGGCGACCTGTGGTCGCCCGTTTACAAATG
>JANQDY010000071.1 GCA_028278625.1 Thermodesulfobacteriota bacterium | reverse complement strand
CCCCTTCTTCTCCAGATGTTTGGTGATCGCCGCGGTCAAGGTCGTTTTGCCATGATCAATATGGCCGATGGTTCCCACGTTTAAGTGCGGCTTCGTCCTTTCAAATTTCATTTTGGCCATTTTATGCCCTCCAAATGATAAGAATTCAACACTTGTACTGTAACGAATTCGTTAACTGCAACTGACGGTCATTCCGTTACCAGCGATAATGGGCAAAGGCCTTGTTTGCCTCAGCCATCCGGTGTGTATCTTCACGTTTCTTGATGGATGCCCCTCTCTCATTTGCCGCATCCATCAATTCACCCGCCAGCTTGGCGGCCATGGTTTTTTCGCCCCTGCCCTTGGCGAAATTGATGATCCAGCGCATACTGAGCGCCTGTCGCCGGGCCGGCCGAACTTCGGTGGGGACCTGATATGTGGATCCACCCACCCGCCTTGACTTCACCTCTACGGCGGGTCTTACATTTTCAAGAGCGCTTTGAAAAACGGATAAGGGGTCTTTGCTTGTTTTCTCCTCTATAATTGAAAAAGCCTTATAGAGGATCGCCTGGGCCGTACTCTTCTTCCCTTTGCTCATCAGGTTATTGATAAACTTGGCCGCAAGCACACTGTTGTATTGGGGATCGGGTTTGATTTCTCTTTTTACCCCTGCTCTCTTTCTGGACATAAAAATCTCCGAAATGCCGATACGATTTTGCTACCGCCTGTGGAGACCGAAATTCTTGCTTTTAGCGATTCATCCGGCCCCTGTTAAAAAGATATTGTGCCGATGATCCTTTATGAACCGCCCGCTTTGAGACCTTTCGGCCTTTTGGCGCCGTATTTGGATCGACCCTGGCGGCGATCATCCACACCCGTGGTGTCCATGGTTCCCCTTACCACGTGATATCTCACACCCGGCAAGTCCTTAACGCGTCCACCCCGGATTAAAACCACCGAATGCTCCTGAAGGTTGTGGCCCATTCCCGGTATATAGGATGTCACCTCCAGCCCGTTGGTCAGTCTGACCCTCGCCACCTTTCTCAAAGCGGAGTTGGGCTTTTTGGGCGTTGAAGTGTAAACCCTTACGCAAACACCTCTTTTTTGGGGTGCTCCCTGCAAAGCAGGTGTCGTGGCTTTCTTTTTGGATTTCCGACGGCCCTTTCTAACAAGCTGGTTAATAGTCGGCATGAAATCTCCTTCGTTTTACCTCAATCAGAAACAGGTGAATCTATCATTTTCTGAAATCACAAAATTCTTTTTTATATTCGCTCAATCGTCTCTTGTCAAGATAATTAAGAGACGGAATTAAAAAAACTATCCTGCAACACCAATCTCTATGTTTCGATAGGTTTCGAGCCCGGTGCCCGCCGGAATCAGGCGACCCATGATCACGTTTTCCTTGAGCCCCCTTAAATGGTCCTCTTTTCCCGCGATACTTGCCTCCGACAATACCTTGGTGGTTTCCTGAAATGATGCTGCGGAAATAAAGCTTTCCGTATTGAGGGACGCTTTGGTGATCCCCAGGAGGAGGGATTCGGCGCTGGCGGGCTGCTTCCCTTCGGCAATCAGCTTGTTATTCTCTTCCTGGAAACGCCATTTTTCCACGCTTTCTCCCAGAAGGAACCCGGAATCACCCACATCGGTAACAGACACCTGACGAACCATCTGGCGCACGATGACTTCGATATGCTTATCGTTGATTCTGACACCCTGAAGCCGATAAACCTCCTGAACCTCGTTTACGAGGTACTTGGCGAGTTCTTTGAGCCCTCTGATTTTGAGGATGTCATGGGGATCCGCGGAACCGTCCATCAGCGCCTCTCCCGCGCGCACATAATCACCGTCCAGAACACTGACGTGCTTGCCTCTCGGAACAAAATAGGTCACGGCTTCGCCCACGTCAGGGGTGACGATCATCTTTCTCTTCCCCTTGGTGTTCTTCCCAAAGGATACCACACCGTCTATCTCGCTGATAATGGCCGTTTCCTTGGGTTTGCGCACCTCAAAAAGCTCCGCAACCCGGGGGAGACCACCGGTAATATCTTTTGTTTTGGTTGTTTCCCTGGGAATCTTGGCAAGCACCGTTCCGGCGCCCACGGGATCCCCTTCATTGACCATAATCACGGCCCCCACCGGCAACTGGTAACGGCCTTTGCCTTTGACACTCCCCGGAAGGTCCGCCGTTTTTCCCGAACTGTCCTTAATTGAGATGCGGGGTCTCACATCCGCGTCCCGGGCCTCTACGATCACGCGACTGATTTTCCCCGTGACCGTGTCCCGCTTCTCTTTCATTGTCCGATCTTCAAAGACATCACCGAACTTCACCTGTCCCCCTACTTCGGTCAAGATGGGAATGGTGAAAGGGTCCCACTCGGCCAGCACCTGAGACGGATCCACCGGCTGCCCGTCTTTCACCTTCAGGGAAGCACCGTAGATGATGGGATAACGTTCGATCTCCCTGCCGCCCTTTCCCAGTATGGCGATTTCACCGTTTCGGTTCATGGCCACCAGATCGCCTTCGGCATTCTCAACGGTTTTAAGGTCAATGAACTTCACTTCACCGGGATTCCTGGGTTGAATGGTCGATTGTTCCACCCGGCGGCTGGCCGTTCCGCCGATGTGAAATGTCCTCATGGTCAACTGGGTACCCGGCTCGCCGATGGATTGCGCCGCAATGACACCCACCGCTTCTCCAAGGTTCACTTCGTGTCCGTGGGCCAGATCCCGTCCGTAGCATTTCTTGCAGACGCCCCTGCGGGCCTCACAGGTGAGTACCGACCGGATCCTTACCTTTTCGATACCGGCCTTTTCGATGAGTTCAACTTCCTCCTCGTTAATGGCACTATTGGCAGGCACCAAAACATCTCCCGTAACGGGATCTTCAATATCATCGCTGGCAACCCGGCCCAAAATTCGCTCCCCCACCCGTTGAAGGATTTCACCACCTTCCACAAGTGACTCCACCCAGATTCCGTCAATGGTGCCGCAGTCAACTTCCGTGATGATGGCTTCCTGGGAAACATCCACCAGTCTTCTGGTCAGATATCCCGAATTGGCGGTTTTAAGGGCCGTATCCGCGAGCCCCTTCCTTGCCCCGTGGGTGGATATAAAATACTGCAACACTGTCAGGCCTTCACGGAAATTGCTGGTGATGGGTGTTTCAATAATCTCACCGGAGGGTTTCGCCATGAGCCCCCTCATACCGGCCAGCTGACGCATCTGATCCTTGGAACCCCTGGCACCGGAATCGGACATCATATAGACCGCATTGAAGCTGCTGATCTCGCCCGGATCGCCGTCAGGGCGCTCGACCTTCTCAACAGCCATTTCCTTCATCATCTCAGCCGCCACGTTTTCGGTGGATTGGGCCCAGATATCAACGACCTTGTTGTATTTTTCCCCGGAAGTGATCAGGCCGTCCACATACTGTTCCTCGATCTTTCTCACTTCGCTTTCCGCCGCATTGATAATGAACTCCTTTTGGGTGGGAATCACCATGTCCTTCATGGCGATGGAGATCCCTGAAAGGGTCGCATATTTATAGCCGAGATCCTTGAGCCGGTCCGCCAGAATCACTGTCGCCTTGATCCCCGCTTTCCTGTGGGATTCGTTGATAAGATTTCTCAGGGCCTTTTTTGTCATGACCTGATTGACCAATTCAAAGGGGAGGGATTTATCCGGCATGATCTCATACAGCAGCATCCGTCCGGTGGTGGTATCCCATATCTTTCCATCCATTCGAACCCTGATAGCCGCATGAAGATCCAGTTCACCGGCGTCATAGGCGACGCGAAGCTCCTCGGGGCTTGAGAATGCCTTCCCTTCCCCCTTGGTCGGTCTTTCTTTTGTGGAAGGCCGTTCACGGGTCATGTAGTAAATACCCAAGACAATATCCTGACTGGGAACAATAATGGGGTCTCCATTGGCCGGCGACAGGATATTGTTGGTGGACATCATCAATACCCGGGCCTCAATCTGGGCTTCAATGGACAGCGGAATGTGAACCGCCATCTGGTCACCGTCAAAATCCGCATTAAATGCCGTACAGACCAAGGGGTGCAGCTGAATCGCTTTTCCTTCAATAAGAATGGGTTCAAAGGCCTGCATGCCCAGGCGGTGCAGTGTGGGCGCCCGGTTCAGCAGAATGCAATACTCCCGCACCACTTCATCCAAAGAGTCCCACACCTCCGGGGTCTCCCGTTCGACCATCTTCTTGGCGCTTTTGATGGTGGTGACGTGCCCCTTTTCATCCAGCTTGTTGTAAATAAAGGGTTTAAAGAGTTCGAGCGCCATTTTCTTGGGAAGGCCGCATTGGTGGAGACGCAGATCAGGACCCACGACGATCACGGATCGGCCCGAATAGTCCACCCGCTTTCCCAACAGGTTCTGCCTGAAGCGGCCCTGTTTCCCTTTCAGCATGTCGCTCAGGGATTTAAACGGCCGTTTGTTGGCGCCCGTCACGACCTTGCCCCTGCGGCCGTTATCAAAGAGCACGTCCACCGCTTCCTGGAGCATCCGTTTCTCATTGCGCACAATAATATCGGGGGCATTGAGTTCCAGAAGCCTTTTTAATCGGTTGTTGCGGTTGATCACCCGTCGATACAGATCATTTAAGTCGGATGTGGCAAACCGCCCGCCATCCAGAG
>JANQDY010000066.1 GCA_028278625.1 Thermodesulfobacteriota bacterium | reverse complement strand
TACATCCTGGATAAATAGGAACCGTTTTCTAATGGGCCCTTGGCGTCTTCAAGGAAGAGCCAAGGGCCATCAGCCAACAGCCAGAGAGGGGAATGCACGATGGCGCATAAATGGATTTACAGGCTGAATGAGCTCCGAAGCGAACACAACGACCTTGTGGGTAAGAAGTGTGCGAACCTGGGAGAGATGGTTCACATGGGGATGCGGGTGCCTCCCGGTTTTGCCATTTCCGTGGACGGCTACGAGCGCTTCATGAACGAGACGGGCGCGGGTGATGAAATCAGGGAATATGTGTCGGAAGCCGGCGATATTCTGGGAGATGTTCAAAAGCAGGTGGCGGCCGGGCGCACCATTCGCGGCATTATCGAAAGCAAGAGCATGCCGGAAGCCATGAAGCATGCACTTCATGACTTTTATGATGAACTCTGTGAAACCGTGGGGCAAAAGGACGTGGCGGTGGCAACACGGTCCAGTGGGGCCGTCAGCATGCCCGGCCAAATGGAAACATATCTCAATGTTCGGGGGAAGAGAGATCTCGTCAAAAAGATCATCCGGGTGTGGGGCAGCGCTTTTACCACCAGGGCCATTTCATTCAGGCTCGAAAAAGGGATGGAGATGAGCAAGACCCCCATCGGCGTGGCGGTTTTGAAGATGGTCAACGCCAGGAGCGCCGGCGTGACATTGACGGTTCAGCCCACCACCGGGGATCTTACAAAAACCGTGGTCGAAGGAAACTGGGGCCTTGGGGAAAGCGTTGTTTCCGGCGAAATCACCCCTGACAGCTTTTTGGTTGACAAAGAGAGCCGATCAGTGGTGTCATCCACCATCAGCAGAAAAACAAGGATGGTGGTGTATAAGAAAGACGGGATCGGAATGGTGAGTGTTCCTTCTGAAAAACAGGAGGCGCCATGTATCACGATGCCCGAGCTGGAAGAAATCGTCCGCATTGCCCTGGAAGTGGAATCGTATTTCCATATGCCCCAGGACATGGAATGGGTCTTTGACGATGACATGTCCTTTCCTGAAAACCTCTTCTGGGTGCAGACGAGGCCGGCCAAGTACTCCGCCAAAAAGGAAGACGACTCTGAATATCTGGCCGAGTTGATGACACGCATCTTCAAAATGTGAAAAGGGTCTTTGTTCTCCCTTTAAAAAGGCCTTCAGAGTTCTTCAAATGAGGAGACGACCCATGACCATACTATTTACACAGTACTGGGATGTTAATTCAGGCGAGTTCGACGACTACTCAACGTTCATATCCGGAGCGTTCAATCCGGGTATTGAAAAACTGGGTATGGAGCTGGTGGGGGGCTTTTATGTGGCGGTCGGCGCGGGTCCCCGGATCATGGCGGTGGCTGCCGTAAAGAACGGGTCCGGCCTTCTGGCGGCGCTGGCCTCCAGGGAGTTTCGAATCCTTTCGACCCGCCTCATGAAATATGTCTACAATTACGGCAGCAGGGTATGGATCCCCACCGGCATGTTTCGGGAGCAGCCCTTCCGTATTCAGACCGGTGCATGGAAGTTCAATCAGTATTACGATATCGTTCCCGGCAAGGAGACGGAACACAACGATTTCGTACGACGTGAAGCCATTCCCATGATGAAGGAGCTGGGGGCTCCGGTGACCCACGGATGGCGGCTTTCCATTGGCACCGGCCCCCGCATACTCGCAGAATGCACGGCAAGGTCTTTTGTGGACATCGCAAAGGCCGTGGATTCCGCTGAATACCGGAAACTTGCCCGGACCCTTAAGAAGAATTACACCATGAATTTCAGCAGCCGGATTCTCTGCCCCACCGGCCGCATTGAAGTGCCGTATCTGATAAAAGGAATGATGAAGGATTTCTGACACCAGCTTGAAGCCGGAAATCACAGGGCAATTGGCCCGATTCATCTCTTCGTGCATTTCACCCTAACAGCCGGGGATATTTTTGCGTGGATGAGGTTCGAAAAATAGGCACCGGAGCGGTCGGCCGGTTTGATCAGCGAAACACCATGTTCAGCAGGCCCAGGGATTCCGAAAGATCCAGTGACGAAATACTGGAGATAGGCAAGAAGCATTATGGCGTGCGGCGCTTTCAGAAGGATGACGGCTATACCCATCTGGATTGGGCATTTGCAATGGGATCCTGGTATCTGGAGCGCTGGTGGGGATTCGGGAATATTGTGGGGAATGAGGGGCTGTATGAATGGTTCCCTGACCGGTCGGAAATCGCCCAACGAGATCGCATCCCCAAAGGAGAGAAGTGGCATGCCTCGAACCCGGAAGAAATGACGCGGATCATAAAGAGGGCGGCCATATACATGGGGGCATCCGCAGTGGGCGTCTGCCGCCTGGATCGTCGCTGGATTTACTCTCACCGTTTTGACCCGAGAACCCTGGATCACACGCCCATAGATGATATTCCGGAAGGGTTTGAATATGCGGTTGTGATGCTTCATGAGATGGATTATACGTTGATGAAAACGGCGCCTGCCTATGGGGAAAACGCAGCCACCGGCAGGGGGTACTCCATGATGGCATATGTGGCTTCATCCGTGGCCCACTTTATCCGTGATTTGGGCTGGCAGGCCATCCCCAGTGGAAATGACACCGCATTGAGCATCCCCATGGCCATTGATGCGGGGCTTGGGGAAATCGGCCGTAACGGAATCCTGATCACACCCGGTTTCGGCCCGCGGGTCCGCATCAGCAAGGTCCTCACGGATCTGCCTTTGGTACCGGACAACCCCATTGAGATCGGCGTCAGAAGAATGTGTGAAGTTTGCGGAAAGTGCGCCAAGTCATGTCCCGGAAAAGCGATCACCCTGGATGATCCCAGCACAAAGGGGCCGACCTTATCCAATAATGACGGCATCTATAAATGGTATATCAACCCGGAAAAATGCTTTCAATTTTGGGTCCGCAACAAAGGGGATTGCGCCAATTGCATTCGGGTTTGCGTTTTCAACAAACCGAACACCTGGTTCCACGGTGTTGTCAGATGGCATGTCAAGAACCTTCCCTATTTTGACAATTTCTACCTCTGGATGGACGATCTGTGTGGATTCGGAAAAAGAATGCCCATGGCCCATGTCTGGAAGCGGGGTTCTGTCTGATCACGTAAATCAACCAAATCCGTTGGGTATAGGCCTGTTACGAATATTCCTCCGTAGTGTTTAGCTTGCCCAAGAAATCTTCAATCATTTCTTTCTTAAGACGCTCACCTGAGAACTCCTCGATGGGGGTACCATCCTTAAGAACAATGAAGCTGGGTGCTGATGCGGCGCCCAAGTCCCTTGCCAGTTTCTGATGTTGCATAATGTTGAATTTCGCCAGTTTGAATTTGCCCTTGTACCTTTTTTCCAGCCCCTCACCAAAAGATCCGAAAACAACGCATTTGGCGCAATTGGGAAGATGAAAATAGGCCAACACCGGGACATTTGATGCGATCACCTCATGATGAAAATTCTCTTTGGTAATATCAACTGCCATTTCGTTCTCCAAAAAGCCATGAGGTTCACAAGATGCGTCCTTTCATGCCAGGTAATGGAAAAGTAAAGGCTTTGGTAGGATGGCGTCAAGAAAAAAGCGTCCACGAGTATCGGGAACCATAATTCTTCCAAAATCCGCTTTTTCTGTGGTATCAAACAAAATTTTGTGCTGTTATTAAACGGTTCACTGCAAAAGAACGATTAAAGAAGGGAAATTTTCCGGGTGGAAATCGGTAAGAAGCCCCATTTGGTAGCATGTGGCATTTTGAAGACCGAGATTGAGCTGCTGCGCAGTCTGGGTGAGATCGACGTGACGGTGCAATATCTGAATAGAAGACTGCACAGCGATTATGGACGTCTTTATGCGGCATTGGACAATACATTGAATAAAGTGATACCGAAGGCTTCCGGCGGGGCGGTCGTGGTTTATGGAGATGTCTGTCTTGGTTTTGACGGTGAAATGGCGGCCCTTATCAAAAAACACGGTGTGATAAAGGTTGATGGCTTAAACTGTATCGATTGTCTTTTGGGAGGGGGCGGAAAACTGCTTGACATGGATCCCGAACACAAGATGCTCTTTTTGAATCCGGCCTTCATCGACTTCATGGAACGAATATGGGCGGGATCGGATGAAGAGATCAAAGAAATGTTCAGCATGCTCAATGGGATCATACTCCTGGATGCCATGGGAGACCTTCATGACTACACGGATAAGATAGCGGCTATCGCCCGAAAGACGGCCCTTCCCATTCTGGAGAGAAAAGACATCGGATTGGGCGGTCTTAAAAGCGTGCTTCAAAAGGCCTTGAAACGAAATGGCGCCTGATATTCCAGATCACTCCGGAAATGAATCAAGAACGCAAGCCCCTTCACCCGGCAGGCTGATGCAGCTTATGTTAAAGCACCAGAAGGGCCATAGACCCGCCTTTCAATTGGGGCCGTTTCTGCCCATTTTGCCCGTTATGGATCGCGGATTCTCTTTTAACCAGGTGTTTAAGGAAGCTGATGCCATGACCGTGGCGGCTCGCATAAGCCTTGAACTGGGGTTTGAATCGACCGTGGTCCCTTTTGACATGAACGTGGAAGCGGAAGTTCTGGGGGCCCGAATAATCTATCATGAAGGCTTTGAGGGGCACCCCGTCTACCCCACGGTTTCCCACCGGCCCGTTGCCAGGTCGGAAGACCTCTCTTTCAGGGGGCCATTGGAGAGACTTGGACGAATCCCCGTCATCCTGAATACCATCGCAACATTGAAAGAGACCTGCCCAAAGGAGGGTGCCGTGGGAGCGTTCATTCCCGGTCCCTTTACGCTGGCAGGCCAGGTAATGGAACCCGAAGCGCTCTTTAAGATGTTGCTTAAAGCGCCGAATGAGGCGGAGAAAATTCTAAAAGGATTGAGCGATTTCATCAATGCCCTCAAATCCCTTTACGCGGATTCGGGGATCGATTTCATAACCGTTGAAGAGGGTGGCGCTGCCGGTGTTTCGCCGAGCGTCTTCGGCCGGATGCTTTTGCCGCACCTTCAAAGCATTTTTTCGAAGAAACCGTGTCCCATGGCCCTATCCATGATCGGCGGCACGGATTCATTTCTCGACCATTTGCTGGCGTGTGATGCGGACGGCATTCAGATCGATGGCGGGTGTGATACGACGCTTGCACGAAAAAAGACCCCCGATCACCTGCCCCTTTTCACCGGTTGCGGCGTCGATGACCTGCTGGCCGGCGGTGACCCGGAAACCATTGCCCTGGCGGTTCGCGAGCGTCTGGATCGGGGGGCCACGAGCGTAGCGGCACCGGCGGACATATACCCGGCGGCCAAAAGGGAGAATATTGAAGCCTTTGTTATGGCCCTTACCCGCTACGAGAAGGTATAATGATGAGAGAGTTACGGAAAAGCATGCCGCGGGCGCTCTATGGTTCTTTGGATAAATCATCGGTTTTTGGAACGGAGGAACCCATGTTATGACAACGGATGTGCTGGAGCGAATGAAGAACCTGGTCAAATCCAAAAACAGCTGCGTGCTGGCAACCTCTGCGGGTGACAAACCCCACTGCTCGCTGATGGCTTATGCCACGGATAGACAGTGTCGTGAAATCTACATGGTCACGCACCGAAAAGGGACCAAGTACGGCAATTTGAAACAAAACCCCAATGTGAGCCTGCTCATCGACACCCGTGAGGAGCATCAGGGAGAAAACCGGCCAAAGGCCATGGCCCTCACCGTTGGCGGTACATTTAATGAGATTGAGACGCCTGATCGGAAAGCCGAGGTAACCCGGCAACTGCTGAAGCACCATCCACATATGGCGGATTTCCTGACCGACGATGGTGCTTTCGTCTTCGCCGTCAAAGTGACCTCTTTCCTGTTGCTGGATGGGCTGACAGATTCCCATTATATGGATTTCAACGAGCCCTAGTGATAGGGATATTGCTCTCGGTGCCATTTCATGGAAACCGCCGTTCCCCTATTGAGAATTCGTGCCGCCAACGACGCCCCGGTCAATGACAATGGTAGGTTTGTTCTATACTGGATGACCGCCTCCCGCAGGGTTCACTGGAATTTCAGCCTGGACCGGGCCGTTGAATGGGCTCTGGAACTGAAGAAACCCCTCGTAATTCTGGAGGCCCTTCGGATTTCATACCCCTGGGCTTCTGATCGGTTTCATCGGTTCATCATGGCGGGGATGCTCGATAATGCATCCGTTCTCAAAAAATACAACGTCCATTACTATCCGTATCTGGAACCTTTTAAAGATGCGGACAAAGGATTATTGACGGCTCTTACAGCAGATGCCTGCGTGGTGGTGACCGATGATTTTCCAGCCTTTTTTCTGCCCCGCATGATTCGGGCCGCGGCCAAGAATCTTGTTGTGCGCCTGGAACAGGTGGACGGTAACGGCATTCTTCCCATGGCCGTCACGGACCGGATCTTCACCACCGCTTATTCCTTCAGGCGGTTTCTCCAGAAAAATCTCCTCCCCCATTTGGCTCGACACCCAAAAGCTTTTGCTCTCAAAGGAAATCCCCTGAAAGCAACGGCGCCCCTTGCCGGGAATGTTCTTAAGAAATGGCCTCCCATATCTGTTTCCGACCTCAGGGCCGGTGAAAGGATTCTGGACCGGTATGCCATTGATCATCACGTAAGACCGGTGCCTGATGAAGGGGGCTCGGTTAGCGCTTTGAAAATGCTCGACCGCTTCATCACCGGGGGATTTCATCGCTATGTGGAGGAGCGGAACCAGCCCGATTTACCAGTGACCAGCGGTTTGTCTCCGTACCTTCATTTCGGACATATTTCCGCCCATCAGGTGTTTCATGAGATTGCCGGAAAAGAGAATTGGCAGCCTGAGATGAGTGCCCGAAAAAGGACCGATGGTAAACGGACCGGTTGGTGGTCCATGGGGCCGGACGCCGAGGCATTTTTGGACCAGCTCATTGTCTGGCGGGAACTGGGATTCAACATGTGCCGGCACAGCGAAGAATATGACCGGTTTGAATCGCTGCCCAAGTGGTCACTGGACACGCTTACGGCCCACGCCGGGGACCGGCGCCCGTACGACTACTCCCTAGAGGACTTTGAGAATGCCGCAACCCACGATCCTCTCTGGAACGCGGCCCAGAACCAATTGGTGGGGGAAGGGCGCATTCACAACTACCTTCGCATGCTGTGGGGAAAAAAGATCCTTCACTGGTCGGCATCGCCACGGGATGCGCTGGGTATCATGATACATCTGAACAACCGCTATGGGCTGGACGGAAGAGACCCCAATTCCTATT
This sequence comes from Thermodesulfobacteriota bacterium, assembly GCA_028278625.1. Next base: position 43,507 of record JANQDY010000066.1, on the reverse strand, counting down.
CGGGGATTTTCTGGGTGCTGGGTCGTTATGACCGGGCATGGGGGCCGGAACGGCCTGTTTTCGGCAAGGTTCGTTACATGAGCTCAAAAAACACCGGACGAAAGATCCGAACGGGGACATACATTAAAAAATATCATGCCAATTCAAGGAGATAGATTTTGGCCTTTCCAAAGCTTTATGACATCTCGGTTTCTTTGGGCGGCGAATCCATCGATTACCCCGGAGATCCTCCCTATGAACGGAAAATGGTGCTGCGCCTTGATAAGGGGGATGCGTGCGATCTTTCCAAACTGACCATGAGCGCCCATGCGGGGACCCATTTGGATGCGCCCAGGCATTTTGTAAAAGATGGGAAAACCATCGATTGCCTGCCCGTGGAAAAATTCATTCTTACGGCCCATGTGATCCATGTGCAAGACAGGATCTCAATAGAGCCCGCCGAACTTGAAAGGGTGGATATCAGATCTGGCGAGGCGGTTCTTTTCAAGACCCGCAATTCAACGGAGGGCCTCATTGATGCGGGCGTTTTTGATGAGAAGTATGTGTACCTGAGTGAAAAGGGTGCCCAATGGTGTCTCCAAAAAGGGGCGGGGCTGGTGGGTATCGATTATATCAGCATTGAAAAGTACGGCAGCAGTGAATCAGTGGTACACCGCAAAATCCTGGAAAAGGGCATTCCCATCTTAGAAGGCATCAATCTGAAGGAAGTTCCGGCCGGATGTTACACCCTGTACTCTTTTCCGGTAAAGATAAAGGGGGGAGAAGGGGCGCCGGTTCGAGCGGTTTTGATGGATCAGGAACAACGCCCGGAAAATGATTGGGCAGTTTTGGAAACACCCAATATCTAAGTCAGTTTCAAGATTGACCATTCTGGAACTGGCACTTAAGGCTTCTTGTCTATATCGTCCAAAGAAAGTTCAAGATCCAGGGGTTCGATATCCAAATCAGAAAAAGGACTTGCCTCTTTTTCATCCGAGGCTCCCCCCTCGATTTCTTCAAGATCAGAGAGAACCGCTTCTTTATTGATTTCATCGGAGTGCCAGAAGCCCTTTTTCTCATCCGGGCTCTTTGTGGCGGTTGCATTTCCCTCGTCGGATGTCTCCTCCAGTTCAAAGACAATCTCATCGGAGATCTCTTTCTTATGGGACCGGTCATCTTCATCGTCCAGTTCAAAAAGGATCTCCTCTTCTCCGGCATCGTCGGTGACCGAGGGCTTCTCTTCGGGTTCCCCGTCTATGAGGTCGTCCAAAGACAAAAGCGTTTCCGGAGAATCAACGTCCTTGATGTCGTGGTCTGGTATCTCCAAATGAGGGCTTTCATCCGGTGTCTCTTTCGGCCCCTCTGTTTCATCATCAAGAAAAAGGTCCACTTCACCGATGTCACCGGTTGTTTCGGTCTCCGGGCCGGATGCTTTCTCAAGCGATATCTCCGCTGTTTCTTCCGCCATGTCCAGGGCCGACGGGCTCAGCGGATCCTCTGGAACATCGCCCATGAGCTCTTTTTCGTCAAAGGGACCCGTTTTGACACTTTCACCGTCATCCTTTTCGGATTCGGGCAACAGATCAAAAAGAACCTCATCATCCGCGGATTCCTGGGAGGTCAGGCCGTCCTCCTTGAGATCGTCCATATCAAAAACAATCTCTTCTTCCGGTGGTTCCATCTGTGGCGCGGCTTCCTCTTTGGTGCCTTCACCTTCCAGATCGTCAAGGGCAATCAATAAGTCTTCGCCATCCATGCCGCCATAGCCGCCCTTTGGAGGGGTCATATCGAGGGTTTCGCCCATCATCTCCGAGCTTTCAGAATCCGGTGTTCCTATGAGAGAGGCCAGAAAAAAGGGCGGGTTCGGTTTGTTGGCTGAGAATTTCAGCCGGGTCTGTTCTTCGGAATTATCGCTGCCGCATTTGGGGCATATCTGATTATAGTCGAAACTGGTGTAATTGCATTTGGGACATTTCATGACAAGAACTCCACCTCCCTAGGATCTACATTTCACAAGGGCCTCTCTCGCCAACTGATCGCACCGTTCGTTTTCGGGGTGCCCATGGTGGCCTCTGACCCACTTCCACTCAATATTGTGGGGTCGGCTCAATCGCAGCATTTCCTGCCAGAGATCTTTGTTCAAAACCGGTTTTTTCTGGGAATTCCGCCAGTTCCTTTTTATCCACCCTTGAATCCATTGGGTCATGCCCTTCATGACATATTCCGAATCGGTCGTCACAATGACGTTGCATGGCCTTTTAAGGCAACGAAGCGCTTCGATGACGGCCATCATTTCCATGCGGTTGTTGGTGGTTTGCCGTTCACAGCCGGAAATCTCTTTTGTGACCTCGCCATATCGAAGCAATGAACCGTACCCGCCGGGCCCCGGATTGCCACTGCAGGCGCCGTCCGTGAATATTTCCACGACTTTCCCTGAAACGTCATTCATTGATCACTGCTTTGTGAATCGACCATGGATCACGAAGGTGATCAGGGGCATTTCCGCATAATTGGTCTTCAATTTCAAAATGCCGTTATAGTTGCGGTTCTGACCCGGTATGGTTGAAAATCTGATGCGGTATTTCTGTCCTTTTTCCACCGTTTCAATGGCGTATTTAAGTTTGTCCTGAAGATTGAAATCCTTGATGGTAAGGTTCAGGGATTCCTTTCTTTCAGCGCGAATGTCCACTGTTTTGGAGATTTCATCCCCATCCCTGCCATAGAGGCGGATGTAGCGGGAGGAGACGTAAATGGCCGGCCTGGCTGCAATTTTCTTTTTGTCGGGTATCCTCTGTCCGACGCTGGGAGCGGTCCTTGAGGGAACCGCCGGCTTTTTGAATCGACCGTGGATAATCAATGCGATTTCCGGTTTTTCCGGATAGTTTGTCTTGAGCTTCAGAATTCCCCGAAAGTTCTCTTTGACGCCCGGAACAGAGGTGAACCGGATTCGGTACTCTTTGTTTTTTTGAACGGTTTCAATGACGTACTTCAGCTTGTCCGAAGGTATGAAATCATCAACCGACAGAGTGAGGGGTTTGTCCAGTTCCCCTGAGATTCTGACCGTTTTTGAAACGGGATCATCACCCCTGCCGTAGAGATGTACATATCTGGTGGAGACATAGATGGGGACCTTTACCGTGGCTTTGACTTCCAGCCGGACGGTTTCCCTCTTGGGATCATTTGTTTTGACACGTGCGGACTTCCGGATATGCCCCTGGTATCCTTTGGTTTTGATTCTTAAGGTAACCTTTCCTTCCCCGCCCGGGGGAACAGCCGTATCAAAGCTGGCGACGGCACAGCCTCAGCCGGGCCTTACGCTGATGATTTTAAGGGTCTCATCACCTTTGTTAAGGATTTTGAAGGTGTGTTCCAGAACGGTTCCTTCCTGAACCTCCTTAAAATCGAATTGCGGACTTTCAACGGCTATTCTGGGGCCTTTATGATCCTGTGCCAGGATCGCTCCTCCCCAAAGCAGGATGAAAACGAGTGCGGTGGTCAATAAAAGCAACTTTTTCAAAGATTTTTCCTCCTTAACTTCAATTCTGGATGTTCAATTGGGGGATTGTTTCATGCGGCCATCTTCTGTCGCAATTGATACGTTAAAATATCCATTATAATCGTAAAGTCGATATTTTCAACCAGGCAGCATTCAGGGGCGTTTATTCGAGCGGGAGTGAAATTCAAAATGGCGTTTACATGGCCCTCCATAAAAAGATCCGCTACATTCTGGGCTGCCGAGGCGGGGACTGTGATGACACCGATTTCAATGTTCAGATCCCTTATGGCGGTTTTCAGTTCCCGGATGTCCCGAATTTTCATGCCGCCCGGAAGGGGCATTCCGATTCTGTCAAGGGAGTTGTCAAAGGCAGCGACACACTTGAAACCTCTTAGGGCAAGGTCCCTGTGCAGAAAGAGAGCGCAACCCATGTTGCCCATTCCGGCGATGCAGAAATTCCAGTCGCGATTCAGGGAGAGGATCTTCTTGATGTGCGTCTGAAGCTCAATGACGTCGTAACCCACTCCCCTGACGCCGAATTCTCCGAAATATCCAAGGTCTTTCCTGACCTGTGCCGGGTTTATCTGGCATAGCCACGCCAGTTTTTCTGATGAGACCATTCGATATCCGTCGAATTCCAGCAGTTCCAGTTGACGGTAGTACATTGAAAGCCGCGTGATGGTTGCTTTGGGGATTTTTTTCGTTTTGATCATTTGATCACCTTACCGTTGGTTGTCTAAAAAAGTGTCAACAACGAAGCATTGTAAATAATCCAATTTTTCTATATTATATGCAAATTTTTGAAAAGGCAAAAAAATATATAAATGCGGTTGACGTCTTTTAAAGGGAAACCGATAGGGCCTATAAGAGGCGATGATCACCGGCAGTTTGATGAGGAGAAGGGTACAAGATGGATGAATCGGTTCGGGCCGCCATCGAGAATCAGGTGGCCATAGAGGGGTATGCCGAAAAACTCGGGCTGAAACTGGTGGAATTGTCTTCCGGAAGGGCCGTTGTGGAAATGATGCCCCGTAAAGGTGATGAGAATATCTTCGGCATGGTTCATGGCGGGGCCATTTTTTCGCTCATGGATGAGGCATTCCAACTTTCGTGTAATTCCCACGGAAGGGTGGCAGTGGCACTGAATATGAACGTAACGTTCCACGCCCCGCCGCCCTTTGATCAGGTGTTGCGAGCGGAATCAAAGGAGCGCCATCGGTCAAATAAGACCGGCACCTATGTGATTACCGTCACCGATGAAACAGGTACCCTGATAGCATCGTGCCAGGCCCTGGCATATCGAAAGAAAGAGCCTTTGCCGTTTTTGTGAATGGTCCCGCCCCATGATGCAATTGTTTGACAAAAATGACCCATTTTCATATAGTTCAGCGTAAAGAGGTCAAAGGCTTGTGAGTCCGAGGGATTTTTGAGAGAGGGACATGGAAAAAGAACTCTGTATTTCCAAGGAAGAGATCAGGCAGCGCGTTGAGGTACTTGCAAAAAAGATCAGTTCGGATTATGAGGGTAAGGAACCGGTCCTTATCGGGATTCTAAATGGCGCTGTTTTCTTTTTTGCGGATTTGATGCGCGCCATTCGAATCCCCACGAAAATGGATTTTGTTCGAGCGGCCAGTTATGGTTCGGGGACCAAGTCCAGCGGCAGGGTCCGTTTGACCAAAGATATCGAAATCCCCATTGAGGGAAAGCCCGTTATCCTGGTGGAGGACATTGTGGATTCAGGACTGACCCTCTCGTACCTGATGGAGAAATTCAGAGAGAGGCGCGCCTCTTCCCTCAGAATATGCGCGCTCATCGAAAAATTGGAGCGGAAAGAAAAAGACGTTTGTATAGACTACTGTGGATTCCAGATTCAGGAAGGATTCTTGGTGGGTTACGGTCTCGACTGCAATGAAGAGTATCGGCATTTGCCTGAAATCTACCGCTTGAAATAGCCAACCTGGGGAAAAGGTTGATGGAAATCCATTAAAGAGACCGGATTGTAAATGTCTGATCTGTTGCGGTCTCAATTGGGAGGGTATTATGGTCATTCAGTGTGAAAGCTGTCAAACGGAGTTCAACCTCAATGAATCTCTGCTGAAGAAGGAGGGAACCAAGGTCAGATGTTCTCGCTGCCGCCATGTGTTCAGGGTATACCCTCCTTCCCAGGACCTGGAAGGCCCCGCCCCCGCCGTCGAAGAACCGGTGGATGACATCATTTCAAAACCTGAAGAAGACCTGCCACAACCGGAAGAAAAAGGTACCGAAGCGGAACTGGACTCCGACCTGGACCTCATCTACAGTGACGTTTTTAGTGTGGATGATAGAGATGGCCTGGACGAAAAAAGAGAAGCAGGGGATGCGGTTGATGATCTCTTTGAAAAGGCCAGCCGGGGGGAAGAAGAATTGGTGGAGACTCCGCCACCGGTTTTTCCCGCCATGGATGCGCCTGATTCGGGGCGAGAGACCCCGGGAAAGAAGGAAAAGCGCCAAAAGGAACCGAGAAAAGGGGCCCCAAAGGAAAAAACTCCCAGGAAAAGATCTAAAAGGAGCTCCATGACGGTCCTGATTCCCATACTGTTCATTGTTCTGGGGGTTGCCGCTGCCTACTACGTTTGGAAATCCGATTTGATTCCTCCGTCCATACTCTCCTTGCTGACCCCTTCACCTAAGACGAAAGAGCCCGCGGATGCGGGTGCACGGCTGTTGCAGTTCGGATCGGTGAACGGAGCGTTCGTGGACACGGAGAATAGCGGGCCCCTATTTGTCATTCGTGGAATGGTCACCAATAAATATCCGCAAAACAGGCGGTACATAAAGATCAAGGGGAGTATTTTAAACAATAAAGGTGTTGTGGTACTCTCAAAAACCGCCTACGCTGGAAATACCTTCAGTGAAGAAGAACTCAAAACACTCCCCATCGATGAGATTTTGGGCGCCGCAGGCAACCGCGATGGTATGGCCAAGCAGAATCTCAATGTCGCATCGGGCGCCACAATTCCCTTTATGGTTGTTTTTAATGAGCTGCCGGATGATTTGAGCGAGTTCACCGTGGAGGCGGTCAGTTCATCTCCCGGGAATTGAGCGTGGCCGACAAAGGCGGTGATGCCGTACCTGCTGGGAGGGCTTCGAATGGTGCATACCATTTTGCGGCCAGCGGTTACCGACTTTTTTGACTTTGCAATGCAGGACAGAAAGATTGAACTCAAGATGGAGGAATTGAAGGTCCGGGAATTAGGTTCCTTGCCCATAGATTTCCTGGGCACTCAAAAGCGCTGAAAAATCATCGATCCCCATGACTTCATCTTCGTTGCCGGAAACAATGTACCCGACGCTGTGGTTCAAGGGGAGGTATTCCACCAGGTCCGTTATGAAGAACTCTTCCTGGTGGCGGATAACGCCGTTTATTTCCTTCCGGACCAGGTGCGGTTTTGATGCGAGTACCGAAAGGGACTCAAGCAGGTTTTCCCTTTTTGCGGCATAGATGCCCGAATTACAGATGGACAGGCTATCCTGCCGCTGCTTCGGATAGTCTCTCCAGTATTTCCATTCGATGATTCTTCGAACCCTGTCTCCATGGATTTCAAGAACGCCGTATTGCTTTTTGTTTTGGGGTTTAAACCCCAGGATCATCAACGGATGGTGATCAAGGGATTCTAGGAGGGACCCGTAGGTTCCGGGCTTCACAAAGGGGACGTCTCCCATTGTAATGACAAGGTTTTCATAGCCTTCTTGTTCCAGGAAGGGCCGGGCTGCCAGCAGGGCGCCCCCGGTGCCGTTCAGGACGGGCTGCTCCAAATAGGTGACGTCAAGGTGGTGGGTGGCAGCGATTATATCTTCTTTTCGGTGGTTGACCACCACCGCCTTGGGGCCGGGCGGCAGGTTTTCAATAATGTGAAGAAGGATCGGCATGCTGCCGGAATAGGGAGTGTCCCCCGCAACAAGGGGCAGAAGGGTTTTGGCGCCGTCATAACCTTTCATGCGGCTGCCGCGGCCGGCCGCCATGATGATGCTTGCTGCTTTTCCGATTGGCTCCATGGTGGGTGGAAGGATAGGGAATCATATCTGTTGCGTCAAGGCAAAAAGGTTTGCTCTTGACCCGCATTGTGGAATCTTTTATAGGTTTTTGATGATCAGCATTAAATTTAAAAGGCGTTTGTCAGCCGGTTGTTAGAGAAACAAGGAGAATGTGTCATGCCTTATGGTTACAATGGCAGAATTTTGAGGGTCGATCTGAGCAAAAGGACCATTTTCGAAGAGCAGGTGCCGGAAACGGTCTACCGAAAGTACATGGGGGGATCCGCCATGGCGCTTTATTTCCTCCTGAAAGAGCTGGACCCTGGGACCGATCCTTTGGGACCTGATAATCTGCTGGTTTTCATGTCCAGTGTCGTGTCCGGTGTTCCCATGCCAGGATTGACCCGTTTTACCATTGCGGCCCGGTCTCCCCTGACCGGGGCATTTGGAGAGACGGAGGCCGGAGGATTCTGGGGGCCTGAACTGAAAATGGCAGGGTTTGACGGCATCATCATCACCGGGTGCTCCGAGAAGCCGGTCTATCTCTTTGTCCAAGACGGCAAAGGGGAGATTCGTGATGCGTCGAAACTATGGGGCAGGGATACCGGGGAGGTGCAGCGACTGATCCGGGAAGAACTGAAAGACAAGCACATTCGGGTGGCGCAATGCGGTCAGGCCGGCGAAAACCTGGTCCCCTATGCCTGTGTCCTCAATGAGTTGAAACATGCCTGCGGCCGGACCGGCATGGGTGCGGTGATGGGTTCCAAAAACCTTCGAGCCGTGGCCGTGCGGGGAACCGGCAAGCTGGCCACTGCCCACCCTGAAAAGGTCAAAGAACTGACCCGTGAGGCTGTTGCCCGCATTCCCGAAACCCCCATGGGAAATCAGTTCAAACGCTTCGGTACCCCCGTTTTTGTGATGGGTCTGCAAAACGGCGGCATTCTTCCGACGCGGAATTTTCAGGAAGGGCGCTTTGAGGGTGCTGAAGCCATTTCGGGAGAGACCATGACCGAGACCATCCTTAAAGGACCCAAAGGGTGTTATAGCTGCCCTGTCCGCTGCAAACGGAGTGTGAGCGTCGAGGGAAAATATTCGGCAGTGCCCGAGTACGGGGGACCTGAATACGAAACCCTGGGATCTTTGGGAGCCCTTTGCGGCGTGGACGATCTGGCCGCCATCAGCCACGGCAACGAGATGTGCAACAGATGGGGACTGGATACCATTTCAACAGGTGTCTGTATCGCCTTTGCCATGGAGTGTACGGAACGGGGCATCCTGAGCCGGGAAGATACCGACGGGATCGATCTGCGGTTCGGCAATGCTGATGGCATGATCGAGATGATTCGCAAGATCGCCTTTCGCGATGGATTCGGAAATATCCTTGCAAAAGGGGTTAAAAAGGCATCTCAAGAAATCGGAGGAGAAAGCGCGCCCTATGCACTGCATGTGAAAGGGCAGGAAGTGGCGCTGCACGAACCCCGCGGAAAATTCGGCGTGGCACTCAGTTTTGCCCTATCTCCCACCGGTGCGGATCATATTGAAGCGCCCCACGATACGTCATTTGTGGCGGATAATGTTCTTTTGGACAGCATCAAGCCCCTGGGGGAGATCGAACCCCTCTCGGCCACGGAGCTGGGTCCAGAGAAGGTGAGCCAATTTGCTCACACGCAGAAGGTTTTCACCCTCTATAACTGTTTGGGGATCTGCAACTTTGCGGCAGTGCCCTATTGCGCATACACCCTCCCCATGATTACGGCGATTGTTGAAGCGGTGACCGGTTGGAATACGAGCCTCTTTGAGCTGATGGAAGTGGCGGAGCGGGCAGTGACAATGGCGCGCATGTTTAACGTGAAGGAAGGCATCTCGTCTTCGGAGGATTGTCTGCCGGACCGGTTTTTTGAACCGCTCCACAAGGGAGAAAGCGACGAAAAGCGGATTGACAAGGAGGCGTTCGCCGAAAATCTCAAGCTCTATTACGAGGCCATGGGATGGGAACCGGAGACGGCGGTGCCCATGGACGGCAGGCTTGCCTACCTTCGTCTGGAATGGCTCATGGGACCCCATCAACAGGGATGATCCGATTTTTCTTGACCTGAAGATGCAAAAGGGTAAAGATAAAAATGGCGTGACAGAAAGGCAAAAATCTAGCCTTTTATGACGCCCAGCGGTTTCAGCCTGGCAACCTTGCGGGCCAAGCCGGCTTGATGTACCACTTCAACAACCTGGGATATGTCCTTGTAGGCCTGCGGCATTTCCTCTTTGAGAGTCTTTTTGCCCCTGGATTGAACGAAAACGCCACTATCCTCCATTTCACGATGGATCGCGCGGCCCTTGGCTTTCTTGAGTGCCTGAGAACGGCTGAGGGCCCTGCCGGCGCCGTGGCAGCAGGAGCCAAAACTCTCTTTCATGGCGCCTTTGGCGCCGGCCAGTACATATGAGAAGGTGCCCATATCCCCCGGAATCAGAACCGGCTGACCGGTGGTGCGATAGAGGTCTGGAAGAAGAGGATGTCCCGGAGGCAGGGCGCGTGTTGCGCCTTTTCGGTGAACACAAAGGTCTGCCGGCCTTCCATCCACCAGGTGCGACTCGGTTTTGGCAATGTTATGGCAGACGTCATACAAAAGGTTCAATCCCAGGATGTCGGGTGTGACGGCAAGGGTTTCAAGCAGTATCTCGCGGGTCCAGTGCATGAGTATCTGCCGGTTTGCCCAGGCGTAATTGGCAGCGCAGGCCATGGCGGCCAGATAACGCCGTGCCGGATCGGATTTTAAGAAAGCGCATGCCAATTGCCTGTCCGGAAGGGAGAAAGGCTGATTCCCTTTGGCGATGCCGCGGTTCATCTCTTTTAGGAAGTCATCGCATATTTGATGACCGAAGCCCCTGGACCCGGTATGAATAAAGACGGTTGCCTGTCCCTTATAGAGATTGAAACGCGCCGCTGTTTCGGCGTCATATATTTTGTCAACCCTCTGGATTTCCAGGAAGTGGTTCCCGGAGCCCAGTGTACCCAGCTGGTTCAGACCCCGCTGGACGGCACGTTGGCTCAGAATTGAAGGGTCAGCCCCCGGTAAGACGCCCTGGTCCTCTGTTTTTTCGAGATCCTGGGAGGTGCCGAAACCCTGTTTGACAGCCCAGGCGGCACCCTGAACCGTTACGGATTTCAGTTTTGATTTACTCAGGCGGAGCATCCCCGTGGAACCCACTCCCGCGGGAATGCCCTTAAACAGGGCGTAGACCATATCCTTTATAATGGGCTGAATTTCACTTGCCCTGAGCCGGGTGGTCATGAGACGGCATCCACAGTTGATGTCGTAACCGACACCACCGGGACTGACGATGCCATGGTCCGGGTCAAAGGCGGCCACGCCACCAATGGGAAAGCCGTACCCCCAGTGGATATCCGGCATGGCGAGAGAGTGTCCGACGATTCCGGGAAGGGTCGCCACATTGGCGACCTGTTGCAGGCTCTGATCTTTTTCGATGATGCGCATCATCTTGTCGCTTGCGAAGACCAGTCCCGGCACCCGCATGTCGCCTTCTCTGGGGATCAGCCAGCGGCAGTTGTCGATTTTTTCAGATTTTGGGGGCATACTGATTCAACATTGATTCTGTTTTCCGTTTTTTGAGAAATGGACCTATAGATCAAAAATGATCCTGGCATTCCACACACCCGTTTTTGAGCGGATAACGTCTATTTGGTGATAGGTGACCGCCTTTATTTCCGTCAGGATCTCATGTCGGTTCGAAGCGTAGGGAATCGTCTCGATTCGGGCATCAAGGTGATCAGATGTAATATGGCATATTTTCGTTCGGGTGACCACCCTGTTCTCCCCTTCGAAAAGATAGAGAATTTCTCCCAGCCAGCGGACCATCAGGTCCGGCAGGTCGGCACCTTTTACGGATAATTCCGTGATGCTGCCGGGTTGTTGAGGGCCTTTGTCCAATATGATCCGCATCATGGCATGGGCGGCATTTTGAAACAGATTTTCCAGATTTTCTCCGCTCACCCGAATTCCAAGGTCAGCGGTATGGTCCAGTATTTCAAATGTCTTCTCTTTCAATCCCATGAAAAAACAGTAGATGTAAAAGTGTGGTTTGTCAATTCTTTGTTCCAGAAGGAACCCGATGATAATCTTTGTATGGAGGAATGCTGATGTTTTGTGCTTTTTGCGGGGCGGAAATCGAATTGGAAGATAAGGTCATGCGCAATGATACGTGCCCACAGTGTACGAGGGATTTAAGGTGTTGCAGGCAATGCCAGTTCTTCGACCATCACGCCTACAACGAGTGCAAAGAAGTGATGGCCGAGAGGATCATGGACAAGGAGCGGTCCAATTTTTGCGGATACTACAGGCCGAGAGGGACACCCGCACAGAGAGGCCGCAGGGACAGGGATGCCCGGGCCGCTTTGGAAGCGCTTTTCAAGAAGAAATAAGCGCGTCTCATTAAGATTCAAAAGCTGGGAACGTCGCGTATCGGATGGACATTGATCAACCCGGCCTGTCTGGAGCCTGCCTTTCCAACGGCCTTTTTGAGGCAACGGACCATGGCCTTCATGTTCGATCCTTTCCGGTTAAAAAAGACGGCAAAACAGCAGGGACCGAGGACCTGGTTTTCAATATACCCGGCCCGGGTTCTGACACCGTTCAAGGATCCGGTTTTGTATAGCACGTGGTTCTGGTTCTTCAAAAGATCCCTATAGGGCCTGAATTTTTCGAGTATTGCCAGCATGTCATATGCGGAAAGACGGTTTTTCCTGGACAGGCCGGAACCTTCAACAAGTTGGTAGCCCTTAAGACCCAGCTCTCTTTGAATGAAGGCCCGAGTGGCCCGGACACCCTTTTCCAGCGTTCCGGGCGGTCCGTAAACCGATGCGCCCAAGGCCACAAACATCTGATTGGCCATGAAATTGCTGGAAGAATGCAGCATCTTCCGGACAACCGTTTCCAATGGAAACGTGGAGCGGTAAGCGAAAATCAGTCTGTCTTCCGGGAAAACGGTTCCAAATTGGATTTTCCCTGTTATTCTGACCCCTTTTTTCTTAAGCAGATACTGCATCAATTCTCCCACATAAAGGGCCGCCACCTTTGAACTGTGGGTAAAGGTGCGCCTGCCGCTTCTGAGACCCTGGGAGCGAATTTGTTGGACCATGAACGGAATCATTGGCGTTTGACGCTCGGCGGAATAGATCCTGCCGTTCTTTTTCCGTTTGAAAGCCACTGTATTGAAATTTGCGCACAGAGCGCCGATGGGCGCATCATAAGGATTGGAGGTATTGTCACATCCCGGCACCTGAATGTTCGCGGCAAAATAGGTGTCATCCAATATGATGCTTCCGAAAGCTTCCCCTTTTTTTGAAAGAGTATTGGCAATGTCATCCAGTACCTCTGAAATCAACAGGGGATCTCCGTATCCCTTGATTTTGAGGTTGTGTGCGGAATCAATGTAGAACTCGGTCTTGAAGTGATAGGAAGCACCGAAATGGTCCAGCACCGCCAGTGCGGTGAGAACCTTTAGGATCGATGCCGGAACCCGTGGTTTGCGGGCGTTTTTTTCAAAAAGCACCTTTCCTTCGGGTGCCGCAACCAGAAATGAGTCCGTTGATTTTATCTGTTTTCTGCACGGAACCCGGCCGTTGGCCCCCGCATGCTGAGGGTAAAGAAGAAAATGGGAAAGGCACAGAAAAAGGGCGATAAACAGAGGCACACACCTGATCATCGTAATGCCTCTTATGGGTGTTCGAAAGGGCGAAGGATTCTCCATATACTTATCTACAATATCAGGGGGTGGCTCTTTGCGGCGCCCCAACAAGGGCTGTTTTTGAAATAATAAATATGTTCATTTATTTGGGAGATTTTTATCAAGTTGAGCTTTAAGAAACTCGATCTTTTCGGCAATGGATTTCCGTTTTTCGATATAGAGGTGGTATTCACCGTTAAAAGTACACAATCCGCTCTTCAGCCTTAAACCGGATGCTTCCAGACGGTCGTAATGAAGGTGGATGCCTCTGTTCATGGCGGCATCTTCCAACGCCGCCAGTTCGCGCAATTGAGCAGTTGATTGGCCTTTTCCCTTCTTTCCTTTTTTCATGGTCAATGTATCTTCTTCATGATGCGTTCAATATCCAGGGTGCTAAAACCTGCTCCTGCCCGAGATCCGGGCTTTACGACGACTCAGAGATTGGTTAAATGTGGGCGATTTTCAGAGGAGTACGTCTTGACCTCCCTTTCAATCATAGAGTATAGCTGTTTTCAAATCAAGGACGTGTTTGATTGAAACTTGCCTGTGCCTGAATTAGATTTTCAGAGGGCGCTGGACTATTCACGTTTTAAAGGTTAAGAAACAGACGCTTTCAAAAACATCACGGAAGGAGGCAGCCTTTTGTCATCCCATTTTGAATCCATACAGCAGGTGGTAAATGAATTGGCACAGGGACGCTACGTGGCGGACCGGGCCCTTGCCACCGTTCTTTTTCTGGCCCACAAACTCGAAAAGCCCATCTTTCTTGAAGGGGAACCGGGTGTGGGAAAAACAGAAGTGGCCATTGTCATTTCTCAGCTGTTCAAGACGGATCTCATCCGCCTTCAGTGCTATGAGGGCCTCGATTCCTCAACAGCCCTTTATGAATGGAATTACCCCAAACAGCTCTTGCACATCAGGCTTCTGGAGCGGGGGCAGAAGAAGAAAGATGAGATCGAGCAATTAATCTATGGGCCCGAGTTCCTGGTGGAGCGTCCACTCCTAGAGGCCATTCGAAAATCGGACGAAAAAGCCCCGGTTCTGCTCATTGATGAAATTGACCGATCCGATGAGGAGTTTGAAGCATTTCTTCTGGAGATCCTCTCCGATTTCCAGATCACCATTCCTGAAATCGGTACGCTCAAGGCAAAGAAAAAGCCGATGGTTGTGGTAACCTCCAACCGAACGAGAGACGTTCATGATGCACTTAAACGTCGTTGCCTATATCATTGGATTGATTATCCTTCTTTTACAAAAGAACATAAGATTATCATGGCGCGTCTTCCTGGGATCGAATCCGAGTTTGCCCGGCAGATAACCCGCTTTATGCAAAAGATCCGGTCTTTTGATTTTCTGAAAAAACCGGGGGTTTCAGAGACCCTGGACTGGGCCAGGGCCCTCATGACCATGGAAAGGAAGCATCTGGATGAAGACGTGGTCCGAGAGACCCTGGGGTGCTTTCTGAAATACCAGGAGGATATTGCCCGTTTCAACCAGGAGATATGGCACAGTGCCGAAAATCGGGAGGAATACCTGCCCCCTGCCGCGTAGCGAAACCTTATCATAGCAAAGGGCGATCCATCCATGAAAAATGAACACGACGGTCTGGTAACCAAAATGATCGCTTTCGCGGATTTTCTGCGGGACCGGGGATTCAGGGTTTTTCAAAGCAGCATTTATGATGCCTTGCGTGCCGTTACTACGATCGGACTTGAAAACAGAGGGGATTTTTTCGTCTGCCTTCGCTCCATCCTCACCACCACGGACCTTGAATGGGGCCAGTTCGAAACGCTTTTTGAGAAATTCTGGGTGACTCCCAATGAGCAGGAGGAAGCGGCGGAAGACGCCTTGGGGCAGCCGGACCCAAAAGGACGAGAGGAAGGGGAAGGGGAGGTGCGGCAACTGGCCGCGGAAAGTGAACCGGACTCTGGGGATGCGGCCGGAGGGGAAAAGGAATTCCTGGAAGGCGTGGCCTACAGTCCGGTGGTGAGCATGGTTGAAAAAAAGGATCTCAGCCGTTTCAACCAGACGGACATTCAGGTGGCGAGTCTGGCCCTCAAGAAAATGGTGGCGCCTTTTCAGGTGGAAAAGTCGAGACGTTTGAAGAGAGCGGGAAAATCCGCGGGAATGGATTTTCAGCGCATCTTCAGAAAAAGCCTCAAAACCGGCGGTATCCCCTTTGAACTCCATTATAAACGGAAAAAGCAGCGGCTCAAACGCCTCGTAATCCTGGCGGACGTGAGCGGCTCCATGGACCGCTATGCGCAGTTCGTGATGCCTTTTCTGCTGGGTCTTCGAGGGATCGGCCAACGGGCTGAAGTCTTTGTGTTTTCAACAAGGCTGACCTCCATCACCTTCAGTATTCGTCATATGAGCTTTGAAAAGGTTCTTGCGCGTATTGCGCAGGAGGTGCCGGATTGGTCCGGCGGAACCCGTATCGGTTTTTCATTCCATCAGTTCAATGAAAAACACGGGCAGCGGCTTTTGAACCAAAGAACCGTGGTGGTGGTCCTGAGTGATGGGTGGGATCTGGGGGCCAAAGACCTGCTCAGAAGGGAGATGGCCCGGATCAGCCGCAAATGCTACAAGGTTATCTGGCTCAATCCTCTGGCGGGCGATCCGGATTATGAGCCCCTTTGCCGCGGAATGAACACGGCGCTGCCCTATGTGGATCATTTCATGGCGGCCGACAGCCTGGAGAGCCTCAAACGGGTGGGACGGGTGCTCTCACGGGTGATGGTGCATTAGCGGGATCTTGTCCTCCTTCAAAAACTTCTCGTAGTTTCTGTGATAATCCCTTAATATTAAACGGTTTCTGGATGAAGCCGACACATCCCCGGTTCAATATTTGAGTTGCCTGGCCGTCGATACTGTAGCCGCTGGAAAGAAGGACTTTCACGTCCGGATCGATTTCTTTAAGTATGTCGAATGTATCACTTCCGCTCATGCCCGGCATGATCATGTCCAGAATTACCAGATCAATGCGTGTCTGCTTTTGCTCGTATGCTAGAATGGCATTTTTTCCGCTTTCGGCGATGAGCACTTTGTAACCCAATCTTTTCAGCATTTGTTGGGCCACTTCCGTTACCATTTCCTCATCGTCCACCAGAAGGACCGTCTCAGTTCCCCGCAATATCTCCCCCGCCGATTCCTCTTCCGCAAGAATCTCCCGTTCTGAAGCAGGGAGGTAAACATCGAAGGTGGTACCTTTGGCTCTTTCACTGTGAACATTAATGAACCCACCGTGGTTTTTGACGATACCGTATACCGTAGCTAGACCCAGGCCGGTACCCCGCCCCATCTCTTTTGTGGTAAAAAAGGGGTCGAATATCTTCTCCAGCGTTTTTTTATCCATTCCAACACCGGTGTCGGTAACGGATATTCTCACATACCGGCCGGGTCTCACGGAAAATGGTTTCGAATATTCTTCGTCAAGGTGCATGTTCTCTGTTCGCAGACATAGATCTCCACCCTTCGGCATTGCATGCCAGGCATTGACAAACAGGTTCATCAGCACCTGGTCCATCTGTCCCTTGTCCGCTTCCACAAGCCAGATGTTCTCTTGAAATTGCGTGGCGCATGAAATTTCCTTCTTGGTTCGCAGAAACATCGCCGAGCTGTCTTCAATCAAAGCGTTCAGATCGAGTGTCTTGGCCTCATATTTGCCCCCTCTCGCAAAGCCCAGGAGTTGGTGGGTAAGGTCGGCAGCGCTGGCAACATGGCTTTCGATTCCCTTCAAATGCTCAAAATCAGGATGGGAAGGGTCCTTGTCCATCAACAGGATGGATGCGCGGCCCTGAATGGCCATGAGAAGGTTATTAAAATCATGGGCCACACCGCCGGCCAATGTTCCGATGGCCTCCATTTTTCGGGCCTGCTGGAGCTGGGTTTCAAGGTTCTTTTGTTCCGTGATATCCCTCATGAAATTAATGGTTGCCGGTTTTCCTTCCCAATGAATTTGAACGGCGTTAATTTCAACGGATAATTCCTTTCCTGACTTGTTTAAAATCCTGAAGGCATAGATTTGTGAAAATTTTTCGCCTTTCAACCTTCTAAGGTGCCTTTCAAGAACCATCTCCCTGTCCTCGGGATGGATGATTTCGATAAAAGGGATTTTGAGCAATTCCCGGGCAGAGTATCCGGAAATCATTTCCGCCCTGGGATTGGCGAATTTGAGGACGCCATCCTGGGCAATATAGATGGCATCGGTAGCGTTTTCTATCAGAAGACGATATTTTTCCTCACTGGCCCGCAAGGCTTCTTCCGCGCTGTCCCTTTGGATTTCTTTTATTCCGATGTTTCCTAAAAACCGTGCAAAACCGATCAAATAATCCAGCCGGTTCTTCAAGTCGGCTTCAGACATCACCTGGACTTTGGACAAAACCTTCAAATAGACCTCTTCGTCAAAGCCGTATTGTTTTGCTTGTTTTCGAAAAAACGCCTCGTCAGGTGGCTCCAACAGGAATTGGCCGACAAACAGATTCCCGAGATGTTGTCCCTTGATGATGATTGGGGAGGCGGCGTCATAGAGCCCATTTCCGCATCTGTATAATATGTGCCCGTTATTGCCTTTGATTAATTCGGCATTGAAATGAACGTCGCTTTTGGCGCATTTTGCAGCGGTCTCAGGGTTGACCCGATGAAACTGGGTGCAGACGGGTTCCCAATGTGATGCCAACAGGACTTCGCCCCTGGTGTTAAGAACCGCTACGGGAAAGGGCGCTATTCGATAGGAATGATCCAATAGCGCCCTTAGATCGTCAATATTGATGAGATCTTCAAGTTGATACGCCTCATCCGTATGAAAACCCGTTTCTCCAAGCATCAATGACACTCCCGTTTTAAGAGACAGTGCATGTTCGGTTTGCTTCGCTTAGAAATAACAACACTAAATTATACGCTTTCCTGGATCTATTTTCCAATGGAAAAAGGGGGACGCATTTTATATTTGCATTGTTCAATTTCACCCAACAAGCCATTTCTTCAAAAAAATGCTTTTTTTCTCTTGACACAGAGTTAGTCTAATAGTATTAGGTAAATGTCCATTTGGAAACATTCGATATTTGTTATGATAAAAATATCAGATGCTTGTTTGTCATAATCACAATAGGAAAAAAAGTATTAGGCTTTCTATATGCCGATTTATGGCATGATAAACGGGAATTTCCTGTCTTTTGCATCGGATTTCTAGTGTCTTTTGAAATTTCAATAATTGTATTAGAGTTAATAAGTATTTAAAATATAGATAGATAGAATGAATATGGCGCTTGGTATATGTTTTTACCAAGGGAAATTAAGGATATCAGGAATGGCAGACAAGCTCCAAAAGAAGAACACAAAAAAACGCATTATTGACTCCGCCAGGGAACTGTTTGCTGAAAAGGGATACCTGCAAACAACGGTCATGGATATTTCCAAAAAGGCAGGTCTTTCAGAGGCGGCCCTTTATGAGTATTTTCAGGGAAAAGAAGGCCTCTTGCTTGCGATTCCAGACCTGTGGGTGTCTCAGTTACTGAAAGATCTCGATGTACAGCTTTTCGGTATTAAGGGTGCTTCAAATAAACTGAGGAAGTTTTTGTGGTGGTATTTGCGCAAGCTGGAGGAGTCTCCCTTCGATGCCAAGATCGTTTATCTGTTCCTCAAAACGAACGCCAAGTTCATGGAAACGGAAGTGTACGGCAATGTGAAGGCCCTCTATGGACACTTGATTGATATTTTTGAAGAAGGACGGCGTGAAGGTGAAATGAAGCCGGACCTCAACCCCTATTTTGCCAGGGACATCTTCATCGGGACCATGGAACATATGGTTACCCGCTGGCTTTTGAAAGAGAGGTCTTATTCCCTCTTTGAAAATCTGGAGGAAGTTTTTTTGTTGATGCTGGATGCGTTTAAACCCGCGGGCGGGACGGCATCAATGCAAAAAGGTTATAAAAGTGGTGCGAATGGATTAGGGAGAGCTGGCGATGAAAATGAACAAGATTGATCATATATGTATTGCGGTAAAAGATCTGGAGGCGGCAAAAAAGGTCTGGGAACCCTTGCTGGGCAAATCTGGGCCTGATGACGCCTATGTGGATGAACCGGAAAGGATCCGGGTGGCAAGATACTGGGTCGGCGAGGTCGGTTTTGAGTTGATGGAATCAACCACCCCGGATGGAGACGTGGCAAAGTTCATCGCCAAAAACGGTGAGGGGGTGATGCTCATCAGTTTTAACGTGGACAACACCCGGAACGCCATTGATGAACTGAAGGCCAAGGACTATCCGTTCATTCCCGATTCAAGAGGCGAGGTTGCAAGACCTTTTCGGGACTGTGAGTTTGCTTTTATACACCCCAAAAAGCTGAATGGCGTCCTGACCGAACTCATCGATGATAAGTGGGAAGGGGTTAGGTAGGGTTCTTGCCGCAGGATATTGGTAATGGGGGCGAATAATGAGATACGCAGAGACAGGGTTTAATCTGGAAGTCGACTTGTCCGTGGGCAGTATTGAGCGGGTAGAGACGGACCCCGAAACAACCAGGCTTTATCTGGGTGGCAACGGCAGTGCCGCTAGAATCATGTGGGACAGAATGTGTCCGGAGTCCGATGCATTTTCTCCTGACAATCTGCTCATATTCAGCGCGGGCCTGTTTGACGGCACCCCCATACCGGCCGCCAACCGCACCATGGTCGATACCATTTCTCCCCAGACGAACATGTGGTCAAATTCGATTTTTGGCGGTTATTTTGGGCCGGAACTCAAACATGCGGGCTACGATAAGATCGTCATTCAAGGCAAGGCCGAAGATCTGGTCTATTTGTGGATACACAATGACAAAGTGGAAATTCGGGACGCCGCTCACTTAAAGGGGAAAGGTGCGCAGGAAACCGCATACGCGATCAAGGATGAGTTGGGTGATCCTGATATTCAGGTGGCCGCCATCGGTCTTGCCGGTGAAAACAGGCTTTTCATGGCCTCCATAGAACACTTTAACGCGTCCGCGGCCCGGGGGGTGGGGGTGGTGATGGGGGACAAGCGTCTGAAGGCCATTGCCGTGCGCGGCACAAAGGATTTTTATGTGGCCGATCCCGAAGCGCTCTTCAAATTATGCCTTCAGCACTATCAGGATATCCATGAAAGCCCGTTCAATGGGGATCTCATGGCCATCGAGTGGAACGATGCCTGGCACCACAACAATTTTGCCTGGGGAAACGCCCGGGTACGGAGAAGAGACTTCTGGCACCAGGAGCAGGAAGACAGGTGGAAAGAATACACCCTGAAGATCCGCGACCGTTTGCAGGGCTGCTACAATTGCCCCAAGAACTGCCATCTCGTGGTCAAGCCCCCCGGACGGCAACGGTACATGCTAAAATGTTTCGGAAAAGGCACCTGGCATATGGCGGCTTTTGAGGAACTTCCCTTTACCTTTGACATTCTGGCCCTGAGCCAGGAGTACGGGGTTGACAGCTATGCCGCTCCGCAAGCCATGGCCTTTGCCATCGAGCTTTACGAAGCAGGCATTTTAACGGGCAGGGACCTCCCGAATTTTCCGGAAAAATCCGCCGACAGGTTTTACTATCTTCTGGAAAAGCTTGTGCGAAGGGAGGGCATCGGAGATACCCTGGCCTATGGCGTTTTTCGGGCCGCCCGTATGATCGGCAACGGCGCCGAAGAATATGACCATAACACCATGAAAAAATTCGAGCAGATACCGCTCAAGCTGGGAAGGGTGAATTATCCATACTACCTCATGTACTGCACCAGCGACAAAATGGCCATTAATCAGACCGAGGGCTCCTATCCCCAGGACCCCATTAAAGACCTTAAGGAAAGGCGGGAGTTCGTGGACGGATGGATGTCGGCGCCCGTGCGGTTTAAAAAATTCTTCATGGAATGGGAGCCCCGCACGCATCAATCCTTTGAGGCGGCCATCAACATTTGCGATTGGAACGAAACCATGCACTATGTGGATGATGCCCTTGGCCTTTGCGCCTTTTGTTCGTCATTCAGGGGGCAATTCGGCGGCGGCTCCGCATACAACATCTACAATATTCCACATTTCATCAAACTGGCCGCCGGAATTGAAATGGATTCCGACGATCTGTGGCAGGTTACCAGAAGAAACCGGAACCTTGTGAGGGCCATCAATATCACCAGAGGACTGAAAAGGACCGACGAGAAGCCGCCCAAGGATCACTGGATAAAGAGGGAGCCGGAAAATGAGCAAAAGCTTCTGGAGGAGTACTACAAATTCAAAGGCTGGACCAACGAAGGTGTTCCCACAAAGCGAACGCTGGACAAACTGGGCTTGAGTGAAGTGGCCCATGAGCTGGTAAGACGGGGACACATCAAAGGCGATGAAGATATTTGCTATGTGGATCAATCCTGTTACTCGGAAGAGAGACCCAAACCAAAAGACAGTGCGGAAGAGGTGAAGTTTCGCAAAGCCAAGGCGTTCACGCTCACCGAGTACATTGACAAGAACAAATAGTCCGGGAGGTGAAGAGAGCAGTGAGCAAGCCGGCCAAAAGAACCATCAAGGAAATAAAGGTAGACCTGGGCAAATGCAACGGGTGCCGCGCCTGTGAGAAAGCCTGTGCCGCATTTCACGCCATACCGAAGTACAGCGGTTTTAACCCGGCCCGCTCCCGGATCAAGGTGGTCATTGATGCAAGAAGCGATCAATGGGTGCCGGTTCGCGCCGGCGGCTATACGCAAGCGGAATGTAACGGGCGGAACCATTATGTGATTGAGGGCAAGGAGTATTCGGAATGCGCCCTCTGTCCGGCTTCCTGTCCATCAAGGGATTGGTTCAAAGAACCCGATTCGGGCCTGCCCCTAAAATGCGACATGTGTGAAGACGTGCCCCCGCTGGAGGCGCCCATGTGCGTTCAGATTTGCGCTCGCGGGTGTTTGACCTATTCGGAGCGGGAAGAGGTGTTGGCAGAGGAAGAGCCCCAGGTGGCGGCGGATCAGATAGCGTTGAAAACGGCCTATGAGGCCCTCGCTAAGAAGTACGGGCGAAAGAAGGTGGTGGATACTTTTTCCCGATTATCAAACCGCTGATCCATGGGTCGAAAGAAGAGGACAAAAAGAGCGTGGAGACTGTAGCACCTTTAGAAGAGGTATTGGAACTCATCCAAGAGACGGGTGGTGAATCCTTCAGGTATTGCTATCAATGTGGCCTGTGTGATGTGGTCTGCCCCTGGAACCGGGTTCGGGATTTCAGCATGCGCAAGCTGATCCGGCAAGCCAACTTCGGATTGACTGAAATAGAAACCGAAGAGATCTGGCGGTGTACCACCTGCGGAAGATGCCAGCAAAGGTGCCCCCGGGGCGTCAATCAGATAGAAGTGGGGATCTCCTCACGGAGAATTGCCGCGGAATTCGGTGTGTTTCCCGCGTCCGCACGCCCGGTGCGCGGTGTGAGCTCAAGCCTCCTTGGGGAAGGGAACCCTTTTGGTGAAGATCGAAAGAGCCGTGGGGATTGGGCCAAGGGTCTGTCCGTCAACACTTTCACCGGGGGAATGGAGGTTTTATATTTTCCCGGCTGTTACCAAAGCTATGACCCCAGGTTAAAGAAAGTGGCCGCCGCCACGGTGAATATCCTTAAAAAGGCGGAGGTCGATTTCGGCATACTGGGGACCAAGGAGAACTGTTGCGGAGAAAGCATTCGCAAGACGGGCGATGAGGAATGTTTCAATCGTCTGGCCAGGGAAAACATCAAAACCTTTATCGACAATGGCGTGAAGAAAATCCTTGTGTCTTCTCCCCACTGCTACCACGCCTTCAAGAACGAGTATCCCGAGTTCATGGTGCATTTTGAAGCGGTTCACATGAGCCAGTATTTATTGGAGCTCATCAGTTCGCGCAGACTTGAACTCACCAAGGGCTATGACAGGACAGTCACCTATCATGATCCCTGCTACCTGGGTCGTCATAATGGCATCTTTGACGAACCCCGGAAGGCGCTGAAGGCGATATCCGGTCTGGCACTGGTTGAAATGCCGGATTCCGGAAAAGACAGCCTCTGTTGCGGCGGGGGTGGCGGCAGGATCTGGATGGAAACCCCCAAAGGAGAGCGATTCTCCGATCTCAGGGTGGCACAGGCAAATTTTGTCGGTGCGGAGGTGCTGGTGACCGCCTGCCCCTATTGCATCACCCATTTTGAAGACAGCCGTTTGGATCTGGAAGATTCGGAAAATGGTGCCGGCCTAGCGGTAAAAGACATCACGGAAATCATCCAGGAAGTGATTTAGGGGATCCATTAAACCGGAATATAGGTGAATACACGTGGAAAATAAATCGGTTGAAGGGCGGTCTGCGGGTCATCCCTTGAGCAGTCATCTTGGTGACGTGATGGTCGTTGGCGGCGGCATCAGCGGTATTCAGGCGGCCCTTGATCTCGGTGATACGGGTTTTAGGGTTTTCTTGGTTGATAAGTCTCCTGCCATCGGTGGAAAGATGTCACAACTGGACAAGACGTTTCCCACCAATGACTGCTCCATGTGTATTGAGTCGCCCAAGTTTATTGAATGCAGCAGACATCCCAATATAGAGATTCTCACATACACTGAAATTGAGGGCATTAAAGGCAAGGCCGGAGACTTCACGGTCACGCTGACCAAAAAGCCGAGATATATCATCGAAGATCGGTGTACCGGCTGCGGCACCTGTGTTGAAGTCTGTCCGGTCAAGGTCCCGGATCCCTATAACCAGAACCTTTCCTTGAACAAAGCCGTGCACATCTATTTTACGCAGGCCGTTCCGCTGATTACCTATGTGGACCCGGATGCCTGCCTTTATCTTCAGGATGACAAATGCAACATCTGTATCGGCGTCTGTCAAAATGAAGCGATCGATCTGAATCAGAAGGAGGAGACCATCCAAGTAGAAGTCGGCGCCGTCATCATGGCGCCGGGGTTTGAGGTCTTTGATCCGAAACTTCGGAACGATTATGGCTACGGTATCATGGAAAATGTGGTGACCAGCCTCGATTTTGAACGGATCCTTTGTGCCACCGGTCCCTATGAGGGCGAGATAAGACGCCCTTCCGACAACAGGCATCCCAAGAAAATCGCCTGGATTCAGTGCGTGGGGTCCCGGCAGGTGATCCCAGGGGGGAACAGCTATTGCTCCGGCGTGTGCTGCGCCTATACGCAAAAACAGGTGATCCTGGCAAAGGATCATGAACCGGATCTTGAAGCCAGGATTTTCCATAATGATATTCGTGCCCATGGCAAGGACTTCGAGCGGTTTTACCAGCGGGCGGAAAACCTGCCGGGTGTTGAATTTATCAGGAGTTATGTGGCGGTCGGCAAAGAGGACCCGGAAACCAAAAATGTGACGATCCGGTATTCAACGGCCGATGAGGGCGTCAAGGAAGAAGAATTTGAGCTGGTCGTATTGTCCGTGGGGCTGAACCCCCCTAAGAACGTGGAAGAACTGGCAAACAAATTCGGTATTGCGCAAAACGATCACGGGTTCTGCAAATCCAATCCCCTAAATCCCATTGAGACCACGCGGCCGGGGGTTTTTATGAGCGGCGCGTTTCAGGGGCCCATGGATATCCCCGAATCGGTCATGGGTGCCAGCGGGGCCGATGCCCTTTGCGGCCAGCTTCTGGCCCACCGTCGAGGGGATCTTGCCCAAGAAAGGGCTTATCCGCCGGAGAGGGATGTATCCCTGGAGGAACCCCGGGTGGGCGTTTTTGTGTGCCATTGCGGTGCCAATATCGGCCGGGTGGTGGATGTGCCCTCAGTGGTCGCATATGCCTCCGGACTTAAGAATGTGGTGCATGCCCAGGAGAGTCTCTTTGCCTGCTCCACGGACAATGCCAAGCAGATATCGGATCAGATACGGGAAAAGGGCCTCAACCGGGTGGTGGTGGCCGCCTGCACGCCAAGAACCCATGAGCCGTTGTTCAGGGATACCTGCCGTGAAGGGGGCATCAACCAGTATTTCTATGAAATGGCCAATATCAGAGAGCACTGCTCCTGGGTCCATTCCAAGGATCCGGAGGGCGCCACTCGAAAGGCCAAGGAGATCGTTCGGATGTCCGTGGCCCGGGCGTCCCTTTTGGGTCCCCTCAAGGAGTTTGAGTTGCCGGTGAACAAAACCGCATTGGTGGTGGGCGGCGGGATTGCCGGTATGACCAGTGCCCTCGGTATTGCCAAACAGGGATTTCCGGTTCAGTTGCTTGAAAAGGACAAGGCCCTGGGAGGCATGGCGCGAAAAATTCATACCACCCTGGAAGGGATGGATGTTCAGGATTTCTTAAAAGAGACGATCCGAAAGGTGTATCAACATCCCTTGATCCGGGTCACCCATGATTGCAGGATCACGAATGTCACGGGGTATGTGGGAAATTTTATCACCACGGTAGAGAGTAAGGGGCGGGTCAAAGACATCACCCATGGCACGGCCATCCTTGCAACCGGGGCTTCTGAATACGTCCCCACGGAGTACCTTTGCGATGAAAACGATCAGGTGTTGACGCAGCTGGCGCTGGAAGCGCGGATCGCCGGGAAAGATGAAGCCCTGAGCCACGCCAAAAAACTGGTCATGATCCAATGCGTGGGATGCAGAAACGCGGAGAGGAATTACTGTTCCCGCATCTGTTGCAGTCACGCCATAAAGAACGCCGTGAACTTAAAAGCGCTCCATCCCGAGATGAACATCTACATTCTCTTTAAAGACATGAGAACCTATGGGTTCAGGGAAGATTACTATCGGGAGGCGGCTGACAAGGGCGTAAAATTCATTCGTTGGGATTCGGATGCGGGGCCCCAGGTGGAAGCAACCACCGAGGGCGGCAATTCAATATTGAGAGTGACGGTTGAGGATCCCATTCTGGGCCAGCGATTGGCCCTGGACGCGGATTTGCTGACACTGTCGGCCGCGGTGATCCCCTCGGATGGCAGCATGGAAATGGCGCGGCTGTTCAAGGTGCCCATGAATCCGGACGGGTTCTTTCAGGAGGCCCATGTGAAATTAAGACCCGTAGACTTTGCGGCCGAGGGGGTATTCCTGTGCGGTATTGCCCATTATCCCAAGCATATCACCGAGACCGTCAGCCAGGCATATGGCGCGGCGGGTCGAGCGGTCACCATCCTGACCAAGGATTCGGTCACGGCCTCGGGGGCGATCTGCGAGGTGGATGAGCGGGCCTGCGAATCGTGCGGGGCATGCATATCGGTTTGCAGTTACGGCGCCATAGGGTTTCACGAAACGGAAAGGGGCAAGAAGGCAACGGTGAATCCGGTCCTCTGTAAAGGGGACGGCCTGTGCAACACGGTGTGTCCCGCAAGGGCCATTTCCCTGAAACACTTTACCGATGATGAGATCCTCTGCCAGATTGACGCGGCATAAAAGGAGATAATAGGAATGGGACCAGGACTGGAATTCAAACCCGGTATTCTGGGGTTTTTGTGCAACTGGTGAGGATACTCCGCCGCTGATTTGGCTGGAGTTTCCAGACAACAATATACGTCAGATGTCAAAATCATTCGCGTCATGTGCACCGGCAGGGTCGACTTGTCATTTATCTTCAGAGCGCTTTTAAATGGAAAAGACGGCGTATTTATGGGCGGATGCCATCCCGGTGAATGCCATTATCTCACCCAGGGCAATTACGGTGCATTAAGTACGCTTCACATGGGAAGAAAACTCCTCGAAACCATTGGAATCCGCTCCGAAAGGTTGAGACTTGAGTACGTTTCCGCATCCGAGGGGAGCCGGTACGCCGAAATAATGGATGACTTTTCTTCCAAGGTAAGGGAACTGGGACCTCTCGGCAAAGGCGAAGGGATAGACGAAACGGTTTTAAGGCGCAAGCTTGAAGTCGTTTATCATTTGATTCCCTACATAAAGCTGGTTGAAAGAGAGCGGTTGCGCATGCCGGTAAAATCGGTAGAGGCCTACCATGCGTTTTTCGGCGGTGATGAATTTGAAAAATTGTTCAAGGAGTTAATTGCTGACAAGATGGAAATAGCTCAAATTATGGCCATTCTTCGAGAAAAACCCTGTTCAGCCAAGGAAATTTCCGAGATGCTGGACGTAACGCCGGGCGAAGCGTCCAATCGGCTGAAACGGTCCGCAAGAGAGGGATTTGTCAGATTTGACGGCACCCACATGCGCTTTTGCGTTGGTTAGGCGGATTCCGCTTCCGGCAAGATTGAAAACAGCATAGGAGACTCAGGATAGCGGCGATGGATAATGGCAGCATCGAAAAAATCATAGACAAATATCCCAAAGATCCCAGTTCACTGATTCAGGTACTGATTGATATTCAGAGGCAGTTTCGATGGCTTCCCAAGGAGGCGCTTGATCTGGTCAGCCGGAAACTGGACGTACCCATGAACCGGATACAACACATCATTACCTTTTACAAAGCATTCAGTATTGTCCCAAAGGGACGCCATGAGGTTCACGTTTGTACCGGAACTGCCTGCCACGTTCGAGGGGCAGCACGGATTTTGGACGCAGTGGAAGAGCATACCGGCATCAGCCCCGGCGAGACAGACCAGGATCTGAAATTCAGCCTGGAGACGGTAAGCTGTGTGGGCTGCTGTGCCTTGGGGCCGGTGGTGGTAATTGATGGCGAGTACCACGGCAATATGGGATCGGCAAAGACGGAAGAAGTCTTGAAAAACTACGAGTAGGGAAAGATTATGCCAAGGTTGCATTCACCCGCTGAATTAGAAGCCTTCAGGAAGGATATCATACTAAGGAGGGACCCCCATAACCCTTGCATTGCCATATGTACCGGAACAGGATGCCTTGCGCTCGGCGCGGGCAAAGTGGTTGCCGCTCTCAAGGAGGAGATAAAGAAACAGGGGCTTGATACCAAAGTGGCGGACATGCGGGAAACAGGCTGTCCCGGCTTTTGTGAAAGGGGTCCCATCGTTGTGATCTATCCCGAAGAGATCTGCTATCTTCAGGTAAAGCCTGACGATGCTGAAGAGATTATCTCCGAGACCATTCTTCAGAAAAAGGTCATTGACAGGTTGGTTTACGCGGATCCCATCAGCGGTGAGAGAATCGCCCGCGAGTCCGAGATCCCTTTTTATAAAAACCAGACGCGGTATCTGATCGGTAACAACATCAAGCTTGATCCCAAAAGCATTGATGATTATCTCGCGGTGGGTGGGTATTCAGCCCTTGTGAAGGCCCTCACCGAAGAGACTTCCGAACAAGTGGTTCAATTGGTGAAGGATTCAAAGTTGAGGGGTCGCGGCGGTGCGGGGTTTCCCGCCGGTATCAAATGGGGATTTGCCGCCGGTAGCAAAGAGAAGAAAAAGTATGTCGTTGTCAATGCCGATGAGGGGGATCCCGGCGCGTTTATGGACAGGGCACTCCTTGAAGGGAACCCTTTTGGTGTTCTTGAAGGGCTTACCATCGGCGGGTATGCCATCGGCGCCAGCGAAGGGTATCTCTATGTGCGTCAGGAATATCCCCTGGCCGTGGAGAATGTGACCCTGGCCATCAAACAGGCCGTGGAACATGGATTGATCGGAAAAGACATCCTTGGTTCGGGATTCGATTTCAGCGTCACCGTTCATCGGGGTGCCGGTGCTTTTGTTTGCGGCGAGGAGACGGCCCTTCTTGCCTCTTTGGAGGGGAAAGCAGGGGAGCCAAAGCCGAGACCGCCATTTCCGGCCGCAAAAGGGCTCTTTGGCAAACCGACAAATATCAATAATGTGGAGACCTGGTCCAATATCCCCCTGATTATCAATAAAGGACCTGAGTACTTGTCGTCCATCGGTACGGAGAACAGCAAGGGCACCAAAATTTTCTCGTTGGTCGGCAAGGTCAACAATACCGGCCTTGTAGAAGTTCCCATGGGCATCTCCCTGAGGGATATCATCTTTAAGATCGGCGGCGGCGTTCCCGGAGGAAAGCGATTCAAAGCCGTTCAGACGGGTGGGCCGTCAGGAGGCTGTATTCCCGAAGAATACCTGGACATCAAAGTCGACTTTGACGAACTGGCCAAGGTTGGTGCGATCATGGGATCCGGCGGGATGATCGTCATGGATGAAGACACCTGCATGGTCGATGTGGCCAAGTATTTTCTCCAGTTTTTATCCGGTGAATCCTGCGGTAAATGCTCTCCCTGCCGTCTGGGCATCACACACATGCTTTCAATCCTAAAGAGAATCAGCGAAGGGAAAGGAAGAACGGGCGATATCGAGTTGCTGGAAGAACTTGCCATATCAACCAAGAATGCATCCCTTTGCGCCCTGGGAGGGAGCGCACCCAATCCGGTGTTGAGCACCATACGCTATTTCAGGGATGAGTATGAAGCACATATCAGGGACAAAAGATGCCAGGCGTTTGTCTGCAAGGATCTGGTTTCCTACCATATTGATCCGGAAAACTGCAAGGCCTGCGGGATCTGTCAGCGAAAGTGTCCGGCTGGCGCAATTGTCGGCGCCAAGAAACAGATTCATGAGATTGACCAGGAAAAATGCACCAACTGCGGAACCTGCCATGAAGTCTGTCCCCCCAAATTTGGTGCGGTAACACGGCTCTCAGGTGAACCTGTTCCGCCTCCTATCTCCGAAGAAAAAAGGACCATTGCAGGAAAGAGCAAATAAAATGCATAAAATCCATTTGCAGATCAATGGGCAGGATGTTGAAGCGAAAGAAGGGATGACCATTTTGGAGGCAGCCCGTAGCGCGGGAATACACATCCCGACCCTTTGTCATCACGCGGCATTGGAACCATATGGGGCCTGCCGGATTTGTGTGGTGGAAGTTGAGGCAGGCGGCCGGAAAGGTATGGGTGCGGCTTGCGTCCGCCCGGTGGATCAAGACATGGTGGTCAATACCCGAAATGCGCAGATTGACGGCATCCGCAAAATAATAATTGAGCAGTTTCTGGCCCATGCGCCGGATTCCCGGGTGTTGCTGAACTTGGCAAAGGAGTATGGCGCGGACAAAGATCGGTTTGAAAAACAGTCTTCCTTTTGTATCCTCTGCGGCCTTTGCGTCAGATATTGCATTGAGGTTAAACAGAAAAACGCCATTGGCTTTTTCGACCGGGGATCCACCCGGGAGATAAAATTCATTCCTGAAATCGCGGCAAAGGAATGCAAGGACTGCAAGGGTTGTTTTCCCCTCTGCCCCACATCCTATCTACAGGCAGCTTATCACATGACCGAAGCGATCGCATTTCCTTCAGCCATTTCCGAATCCGCTTAAGTAGAACCCCATTCCGGTTTTCTTTCTTTTCCCTTTGACAGAAATAAGAAACCTTCACTGTATATGACCCTGCTCCTGATGGGTTGATGGTCGCCCCGGGGTCTCAAATGCCGGGACCAGGACGTTATGCGTGGGGCAGTGTTGCGTCTGCTGCCCCCCGGAATTCAGAGGGTAAAAGGTGAAGGGTAAATATTTTTGAAAAAAATTTCTCATATATAAAAAATGTTGTTGACATGAGAGGTCATAATATCATATATGAGAATTAAAATTCACATATGAGTCAAACATTGAATTCCACATGGGCGCGTTCAAGCAGATGGGAGGTTTCTAATCACATGAGAGACATCGGAAAGATGATCCGAGCCGAACGTAAATCAATGGGATTGACCCTGGAGAAATTTGCCAAGCTCGTGGGTACAAGCAAGGCGACACTCCAGCGGATCGAGTCCGGCGCCAAATCCCCATCGGTGGCGCTTTTGTCCGAAATTTCCCATGTATGCAGAAAACCGATCAGCGACTTCATTCACGATGAAATTGCGGGCTTCCGAAAACTTGAGGAAGAGGATCAGAAGAAGATCATCACCCGTCAGTCAAAGACAACCATCATATCCCCGTACGGAATGATATCCCGTGATATCGTGGTGAATCATTTCGAGGGCATGCCGGGCGCCCACATGGACCCGCACAAGGATGAAGGTTACGAGTGGGTCTATGTCCTCAAAGGAACATGCGAGGTGGAGCACGACGGCACAACGTACAGTCTCAAAAAGGGTGATGTGATTTGCTACGATGCCGGCGAGTTTCATTCCTACAGGATCCTGACGCCCTTTGAGGCGATTCGGATCACAATACGCAAATAAACGGCTTTCCCCGGTCCGGCGGTTTCCTTGTTAGGGCCCGGGCCGTTGTTGTTCTCCCGCGAAAGGGCATTCTTGCACCGGCGCCATTTGCGCTCGAACGCGGGGGGTGGTGAAAAGAGAACACTTTTAATGGAGGTTGATGCGATGAAGAAGTTGTTGCCTGTCTTTCTGTTTGTGGTGATGGTCTCGGTATGGGGGTTGGCCTCATCCTCTTTTGCCAAGAGCAAATCGGTTATTGAACTGAACTATGCTTCATTTCTACCCACCAGCCATCTCTGGTTTAACAAGATCTGCAAGCCCTGGGCCGACGAGGTGGAGAGACGTTCAGAGGGGCGCGTCAAGATCAACATGTATCCTGGGGGTACCCTGGTGGGCGCAAGAGAGTGCTATGATGCGGTGAAAACAGGCATTGCCGACATTGCAACCGGTGTTTTCGGCTACACTCCGGGACAGTTCCCTCTCATGGAGGCTTTCGATCTGCCCTTGGGATTTGAGTCGTCACTGGTGGGCACCAGGGTTCTCAACCAAGTCTACCTCAAGTTCAAACCCAAGGAACTTTCGGACACAAAGGTACTATACCTCCATGTGTGCGCGCCCAAACAGTTATGGTCCACCATTCCCATACGGAACCTCCAGGATCTCCAGGGCGTGGAGATCAGAACCTCGGTGCCGGTCATCTGGAAGGCACTGGGAGCGGTGCCGGTGGCGGCCCCCCAGGGAGAAGTGTATGAGATGCTGCAAAAGGGGATTGTCAAGGGCAATTCCGTCTCCCTGGACTGCCTTAGGGGTTTCCGCCAGGCCGAAGTCGTGGATTACATCTCGCTCGATTCTCTTTACGTCAGCCCCTTCTTCGTGGTGATGAACAAGCGCAAATGGGAAGCGCTCCCAAAGGACATCCAAAAGATCTTCAACAATGTCAGTCAGGAATGGGTGGAAGTTGCCGGAAAAGCTTGGGATGATGCCGCCTATTCCAGTTTGGGCTGGGCCGTGATGACGGAAAAGCTGGAAGTCATCCACCTGTCGGAGGAAGAACTGAAAAAGTGGCACGAGCGTGTGGATCCCCTTGTGGGCCAATGGGTAAAGAAGAAAGAGGGAGAAGGCTTGCCCGCCCGGGCGTGGGTGGAAGAAATCAGGCGCCTTGGAAAAGAATACAACAAATAAAACGACCCTCCCGAAGCTGACACGGCTCAAATCCCGAGGTCTGTAACATGGGTACCATAGAGAGAACTCTCTGGCATCTCAGTCATTGGTTGAACCGGCTATCGTCCGTGGCCCTGGCGGGTATGATGTTTCTTGTGGTTTTGAATGTGGCTTTAAGGCTTGTTTACAAACCCATTCTGGGAACTTACGAAATCGTGGGATTTTTGGGCGCCCTGGTCATTTCATTGGGCCTCGCAAAGACCACCATTAACCACGGACATGTTGCTGTGGACCTATTCATTGCATTTTTCAGGAGCAGGGTTCAAAACGCCATTAAAACACTTTCAGCGGCTCTGGGAGGCTTTCTTTTCGCCATGCTCAGTTGGCAGAGTTGGGGTTATGCCATGGATCTCTCAAAAACCGGCCAGTTGTCACAAACATTGAAAATCCCTTACTATCCACTGGTATGCGGTCTCAGCATTGCTGCTGCGCTGACATGTCTGGTTCTGGTGCTGGAAACGGCAAAATCCGTCAAAAGGATATGGGGGGCCTGATGTCATGAATCTGTTTGTGGGCCTCATGGGCATCGGAATACTTCTGGTCCTCATCATGCTGCGCATGCCCATCGGGTTTGCCATGGCTCTGGTGGGGCTCTGCGGGTTTGGCTTCATCATCTCGCCGGGCGCGGGACTCAGTCTGTTGGCCAAGGACATGTTCAATACCTTCAATTCCTATTCATTGACGGTCGTCCCCCTTTTTGTGCTCATGGGCCAGCTCTGCTTTTATTCAGGCCTTGGCGAAAGGGTTTATCGCGCCACATATAAAATACTCGGAAGATTCCCGGGGGGGCTGACCATGGCAACCATTGCCGGATGCGCCGGTTTTGCCAGCATCTGCGGATCCACAACGGCCACAGCCGCTACCATGGGGACGGTAACCCTCCCGGAGATGGAAAAGTACCGATACGATTCCGCTCTTGCCACCGGTGCGGTGGCGGCCGGGGGGACCCTTGGCATCCTGATCCCTCCCAGTTCCATATTCATTATTTACGGAATCATGACGCAGCAGTCCATCGGAAAGCTCTTTTTTGCGGGCATCATCCCGGGAATCATTTTGACCGGGCTTTTCATTGTTACCATCTATGTGCTCTGTGGTCTGAATCCCCACCTGGGACCCGCCGGAACCCCGGCCACCATGAAAGAAATTCTCCGGACCCTTACCGGCCTGGGGGAGACCATAGCCCTTTTCGCGCTCGTAATGGGGGGGTTGTTCCTCGGGTGGTTCACACCGACTGAAGCGGGCGCCATCGGCGCTTTCGGGGCCCTGGTGCTTGCGGCGGTCACCCGAAGGCTGACCTGGAAGGACTTCCTCTTGTCGCTGGACCAGACCATCCAGACCTCTTGCATGATATTCATTATCGTTGGTGGCGCCGTCGTGTTCGGCCGCTTTCTAACAGTCACCCGCATTCCTTTTGAATTGGCTGCGTGGGTAAACGGGCTACCGTTGCCCCCTTTGCTCATTCTTTCATGCATCATCCTCATCTACACCTTTGGCGGTCTGTTCATGGATTCCCTTGCCTTCATGATGCTGACCATCTCAATCTTCTTTCCGGTGGCCATGCGCCTCGGTTACGACCCCATCTGGTTCGGGGTCCTGATTGTCATCGTCACCGAGATAGGCGCCATTACCCCTCCGGTCGGCATAAACGTGTTTGTCATCAGCGGTGTGGCCAAGGAAGTTCCGATCCACAAAATCTTCAAGGGGATCCTCTATTTCCTGATCTCATTTGTCATATTGATGATTCTCTTGGTCTGTTTTCCCCAAATAGCCCTTTTTCTACCTGCCATGATGGGCTGACGGCAAGAAGAATCTGGTATCTCCGGACAAGGCTTATCCATGAACAAGCCTTTGTCCAGGCATGCTGTAATACGGATGGAAAGGATGATATATGAAGACGCGTAACCGGTACTGGAACGAATCCATGGAAACCCTCGTAGGGGACGACTTTATCAGGGTTCAGGAGGCGGCACTCAAAAGACAACTGGCATATGTCTTTGAAAATTCATTGTTTTACAGGCGCAAGTTTGAGGCGGCCGGGGTAAATCCGGAAAAGCTGAGGTCCCTCGACGACCTTGGGGGATTTCCCTTTACCCATAAATCCGAGCTCCGGGACAGCCAGATATCAAACCCACCCCTGGGAGAACACATCGCCTGTGACCTGCAGCAGGTCAAACGGGTCTATTCCACCAGCGGGACAACGGGAAGGCCCACGTTCATCGGACTCACGGCCAGGGATGTTGACACATGGACGGAGGTGGCCTGCAGGGCATTCTGGACCTGCGGACTCAGGCCCGACAGCATCGTTCCGCTGGTGGTTGCGCCGTTTCTCGTGGCATCCTCCTTTGCAGATGCCATCCAGAGAATCGGCACGGTGGTACCCATAGGCGTTGGTGCCACCGACAGAC
Organism: Thermodesulfobacteriota bacterium; assembly: GCA_028278625.1. The sequence continues at coordinate 8,628 of JANQDY010000066.1, read as the reverse complement.
TCATCGGCGCGTTTCAACACATCGGCGCAAACGCCCTGCTGTCCACATCGTCATTCCCCCTCCACTTCAGTGCATCTCTAAAAAAGCGGGGGATTGAGCCAAGAAGTCTGGGCATTCGCCTCATTATGGCGGGAGGCGAGCCGGGCGCAGCAATACCGTCCGTGAGGGCAGAGGTGGAGGAGACCTTTGGCTGCCGATTTCTGGAGATGATGGGGAATGGGGATTTGTGCGGTGAAATGTTCGCCGAATGCGAGAATAAGGCAGGGATGCATTTCATTGCCCAGGGAATCGTCCACCCGGAGATCATAGATCCGGCATCGGGGAACCCGCTAACCATCGGGGAAGGAACCGAAGGAGAGCTTGTTCTGACCTCACTCGATCGGCGGTGCATACCCCTTGTTCGGTTCCGCACCCGTGACCATGTACGGGTGGTGGGCACTTCCTGTCAATGTGGGCGTACCGGCTTTTCCATTCGTGTCATTGGCCGGACCGACGAGATGATCATCGTTCAGGGAGTGAATGTATATCCTTCCGCCGTACGGGACGTTGTTGCCGGTTTTTCGCCCGATACGACCGGCGCAATGGAGATCCAGCTTTCCGATCCCCCGCCGGAAGGCTGGCAGCCTCCCATTCACATGAAGGTTGAACACCGGCCCCACGTGGCGGATACCGATACCCTCAAGCGCAAGATCGAGGCGGCCATCAGAGAAAAACTCATTTTTCGCAGCAATGTGGAACCGGTTCCCGAAGGAAGCCTTCCCCGATACGAATACAAGGCCCAGCTGGTCCGAAAGATCTATGAAGAAAAAAACGGCGTTTCACATGACAAGGTGTTGCCGATACGTTGATTTTCACCCTAATCGAAGGGCCGTTTCCCCAAAAACCCGGAATGGCCGTTCAAAGGAATTCGGGCGTTCTTCCCACATCTATATCATCTGAAACCGGAATGAATGCTTCATTGCTGATTCTGGAAATTCTTGATTTGGCGGTTGGTCTATGATCGTTTTCGAAATAACTGATGGGCGGGGTTAACCCTCCGGTATCGAAATCCCTGAAACGCTCAAAAGCGTTTTTTAATCCTTCCGGTGTTAATTCTCCCGCGTCATCGGCGTTTTTTAACGCCGCCGCAAGAACAAGAATATTGGCCCATCCCTCCACGTATATCAATGTTGGATAGTGGTAAGGATGCCATTTGTCGTGGGCTTTGACGATTTTTGACATTCCTGGAACCTTTTCACCATAGAATGCCAGAGGTTGAACCCCAAGGGCCCCTTCCACAATGGTGGTCCCCAGTCGAAGCAACTCTTCGTTGAATACCCTGATGTTGCAGATGAATTGTGACCTTATTCCGAGCCTGTGGGCATCTTTGAATATGTTCACGGCGTTTTTTGCCGTGGAGGAAATAAAGACGAAATCCGGATCATATGCTTGCATTGCGGTGAGTTGCTCCGACGTATCGATGGTTGGCCAATCAATGATCCGGTCGGGACCGACGTCAACGTTGAGTCTCCTTGCATAGCGTTTTGCCGCGTCCAGAGGATCCCTTCCATAGGGATTGTCCGGGAATATGAAGACCAGCCTGGGGTTCCTGGTGTCATTGATCCATGTATCCCGAATGTGCTTTATGGCGACTCGGGCCATATCCGAGTACGTGGGATAGATGCAGAAATAGAGCGGGTAATTTAGGGCATCGCACAGTTTGGCCGACGGCGCCCCCGAGAACATGAAGATGCGGTCCTCCATGGCTTGTGGCGCAATCGCCTGGTTGGTCCCCGTGGATTGGGCATATATGCCGAAAACCTGTTCCTCGTCCCTAAAGCGTTGATAGACATTCGCTCCTTCAGCCAGGAGGTATTTATCATCATGGACGAGCAATTCCAGTTTTCGACCGTTGATGCCGCCATTCTCATTTACGAATCTTGCGGCGTCGATGAGCCCCATTGCACTCTGTTTCCCGTAATCGACGGTTGCGCTGGAGAGATCCTGGATAATTCCCCATTTGATGGTACCCTTGCGCCTGCCGATGGAGATGCCGTATTGTTTGGCTGTCCTGACATAATTGTCGATTTGGACCAGATAGGATTCGGCGATCATCTCTCCCTTTCCGGGCTCACCGTTTTCGACGCATTTACAGATTTCCGTATAGAAATACCGGGAGGTTTCCATGCATTTGGGGATTTCATATACCATCTTGGCTGTTTGCGACAAAATCCTCAGAATGGGCTGGTAAAATGCAATGAGATAATCGTTCTGAGTGGCTTCGGCCAACGCTTTGAAGAATGCTTCCGTTGCATTGGCAAAAATGTCCAGGGATGCTGTTTCGGTATTGAGCAAATCGATGGCTGCTTTGATTTTCCCGATATCGCCATCCGTTCTGTTTGAAGCAGCGAAAAAGATGATTTTCGGTTCAATCATTTTTCTGAATTCGGTAAACCCCCGAATGTCAAATTCCTCCACCTTGAAAAACCCAGCCATGCTTTCAGATGCGGTTTCAGCAGCATTGGGAGACAGGAAAGCACCGCCGCCGCGACCCTTTCGGATCTCGATCAACCCCATTCCCTTGAGTACCTTCAGCGCTTCCCTGATCGTTCCCCGGCCAACACCATACCGGGTCTGAAGTTCCCTTTCAGGGGGCAGTTTTCCTTCCGGATGAATTTTTCCGGCGATAATATCCGCCTTTAATGATTGGACAATTTCTTCAATAGCCAATGTTATTGAACCTTTCAATGTTATGGTATTATGATTTATTCGGGCCTTTGCCTGGCGCTTTTGAATGTTCAGCCGGTATTTGTCGAAGAATTATTTTTATTACAACTGGTTGTGATTGTCAATGGCAAAGATGGCGGGAATCTAAAAAGGGTGTCTGGCTGGCATCTTGAAGAAAAAAGTCATCTTATGGGGTCCGGACCTGCCCCTTTTCCCGGATCCCAATTGGGTGTTTGCCGTAATTCCCACCTTTTGGCTCCTTTGGAATTGACCGGAAAAAGCGAAAAGGGGCCGCGGGTTTGATCATATGATGGGGTGGCATGCGAGGCCTTTAGATCTATGAGGCTCATAAAAACAATAAATATCGAATTGTTATGAATGACAACCATGTTTTTTTAAGTCACCGAAGGGAAGAAAAGATCGGCATTCATTTTTTTGTTGACAAACGTTTTAAATAAAGATAATACCAAAAGCCGTTTAAGATAGTACCATTTGGCGAGAAAGTCTATTGAGGAGGTTTGAGATGCATGTAATCATTCGGAAATTCTGGTGTTTTATTCTGTTTTTCGCTCTTTTCGGCTTCGTGGGCATCATTGAAGCCATGGCAACGGATCCCATCCTAATCGGTGCCCCCATTCCCCGGGCAAGCGCCTACGGCCAAAACGGTGAACGGGGAATGATTTTGGCTGTTGAAGAGATCAATGCCAATGGTGGCGTGACGGTGGGCGGGGTTAAAAGACCCTTGAAACTTGAAATCGTTGACAGCCGCGATGAAGAGCCCGGTGTTCCCACAAGCGAGGTGCTTCTGGCCATCGAAAAGCTGATTCTTCAGAAAAAAGTCGACTTCGTGGCCGGCGGGCCCGTCATGTCGGAGTGCGGCATGGCAGCCATGGATCTTTTTTCTCGATATAAGACCATCGACCTGGTGGGTATCGGCTGCTATACGCCAAGCTGGGATAAGAAAGTCTCCAAGAACCGCGACAAATACAAGCACTCTTTCAGGGCCAGCGGGAGTGTCAAATGGTACATCAAAGAAGCGATCGATCTCTTGAACGGCATCAAGGAAAAATACGGCTTTTCCAAGATGTTTATTTCCATCGACGACAGTCTGATGTGCAGAAAAGCGGCCAGTATCGTTGAGAAGCTGGCAAAGAAGTCAGGCTGGGAAATCGTGGGAAAGGACCACCACCCCATCGGCTCAACCGACTATTCGGTGGCGTTGGGGGAATGCAAGAAATCCGGTGCTGAAATCCTTTTCATCTGGGCCTATGCCCCGGAAACATCCATCCTGCTCAAACAATGGGCCGACATGGAGGTGCCGGCGCTGCCCGTTGGTTTTATTGGGGCTGCCGAAGATCCGGGATTCTGGAAAGCCACCAATGGAAAAGCGGCTTATACCATCGTTACGTTATCGGAAGCGGGAAATACCGGTAGCGACGCCCTGCCAAGAACAAAAGATTTTTACCGGGCATTTGAGAAAAGATGGAAGGTACCGCCGCGCAGCACCGGATGTGTAAGTGCCTATGAAACGGTCTATATCCTGAAAGACGCCATTGAAAGAGCCAACAGCCTCGATAAGGACAAGGTGATCGCGGCCCTTCAGAAGACGGATCTGCCCCTGGTTCGGGGAAAGGTTCGTTTCGACGAAAATCACCAGATTGTCTACGGATATGATCCCGAAACAGCCGTGCTTGGGAATTGGGTGCAATGGCAGGACGGCAAGCGCGTGACCATATTTCCCAAAAGCATCGCAATGGCTGAGATCAAGATGCCGCCGTGGTTGAAAAAGTAGCGTCCAGTCCTCCCGTGCCGCTACTGTCACGCTCTTTGGATATGTGCGTACTGTTTTGCGTGACTCGATGTCAGGCAGAAAAGGAAATGATTCATGCAGATCTTGATTTACGGAACCGTTAACAGCATGGTATTCGCCCTCTTGGCCGTGGGGTTCGCACTGGTCTACGGGGTCAGTCGAATTCCCAATTTTGCCCACGGCGCCATTTATGTCCTGGTGGGGTTTCTTACTTGGAGCTTCGTCAATGACCTTCAATTGAATTACGCACTTGCCATCATCCTCTCATTGGGCATCGCGGCCCTTCTGGGCACCATCATTTACCGATTCATTTTGATCCGCCTCAGAGGCATGGCCACATCGGAAATCATCGCTTCCTTTGCGGTAGGGCTGATTGTTCTGGAAGGCCTGAGGCTTCAAGGGATTGCGGGCTTTAAAGGCTTTATCGGTCCTTTCTATACGCTTCAACCCTTTGTAGACGGTAAAGCCGATCTATTCGGAGTGCTCGTGGACTATCAGCGGTTGATCATTCTTGGTGCCGGGGCCCTGATACTGGTGTTGATTTATCTGTTGACGCGGTTCACCAAGACCGGGCTTTCCCTCAGGGCCATCGCACAGGACGAACAGGCGGCCATGATGCTGGGGATCAACTCCGACCGGGCGGCAATGATATCCCTGGCGGTTGGATCGGCGTTGGCCGGTCTGGCTGCCGTTTTGATCCTCCCCTTGGGGAATCTTGCCGTGGAACAGGGCTACAGGGTGCTGATACATGCGCTTGCGGTATGCATCATAGGGGGCCTCGGCAGCTGGGCCGGAACCATCTGGGCCTCTTTTATTATCGGGTTTGCCGTTATCATCAGCACATCCCTGGTTGGCGCCGCATGGGAATCGGTGGTTCTCGTGGGCACCATTATTTTGATTCTACTGGTCAAACCTTCCGGACTCATGGGGAAACAGAAAGAGCTTGAGGAGCGCGTATAAAGGTTATGGAAGCAAAACGGAAAAAGCGCATTGATCGAAGCATTACCGTCAGAACCCGCGGATTGTATGCGCTTACCTCTTGGCGGGAGATGGCTTTCCTGTTGGGTCCCCGTTTGATGTTGGTGGTCGGACTGATGGTATTGCCCCTCTGCGTGGACATGTATTGGCAACGGGTTCTCTGCATTGCCGGAATTTATGCGCTTCTCGCCCTGGGATTTGATTTTCTGGCGGAATATGTGGGCCTCGTCTGCCTGGGCGGGGCCATGTTCATCGGACTGGGCGGTTATATTTCCGGAAGCCTGAATGCCTATTTCCAGCTTCAGCCCTGGTTAACCATCCCCATTGCAACGGTTGGGGGGGCTGTGATCGCCACCCTTGTTTTGGCGCCCTGCTTGCGGTTAAGAGGGATCTATTTTGCCATTATCAGCTTCATGTTTCCCCTCTTTGCCCGCTATATCATCATCGCCACGGGGATTCTGGGGAGCACGGAAGGTATCAGTGCCCTTGACACCTTTCCGAACATGCGGGCGGAACAATACACCATCATCATTGCCGTACTCGTGGCGGTGTTTTCACTTCGCAGGTTGGTGAGTGAAGACTTCGGATTGATCCTTATGGGAATCAAGGACAATGATCAGGCTGTCAAAGCATCCGGGATCGATATAACGGCCTATAAGGTCAAGGCGGTCTTCATTGCGTCTGCTTTAGGATGTTTTGGCGGTGCCTACCTGAGTCATCTGTACGGGTGGCTGGGGCTCTCTCTTTTTGCCCTCGATTTTTCCATTCTGCCGATATCGGCCACGGTGATGGGGGGGATGGGGACGTTGGCCGGCCCGGTTATCGGCGCTTTTATCCTGACGCCCATGTCCGAGGCGCTGCGGGGATTCGGGCAGCTGCGCGTTGTTCTTTATTGCATCGTGTTGCTGGGGTTTGTCCTTTACAGACCCGAGGGATTGCTGAATTACTTTGAACGGAAATACAACCAATTCGAACGTTGGGAAAAAGTTTAGACCATGAGCAACACCATACTTGAAGTCGAAAATATCAGCAAAACATTTGGGGGGGTAAAGGCGGTCTGCAATATCAGCTTTACTCTCAACAAAGGCGACGTGGTAGGGATTATCGGTCCCAACGGAGCGGGAAAGACCACCCTCATCAACCTGCTCACCGGATTTGTAAAACCCGATTCCGGCAGGATTCGATTCAAAAACAGGAGCATTGCCGGAAAACCGCCGTTTAAGATCGCCAATCTCGGCATGGCCAGAACTTTTCAGGTGATGCGGCCCTATCACAGCCTCCCGGCATACAAGAATCTGATCGTTCCCCTCAATTCACCCCGGGTGAAAAGCACGGTCGGGGGCAAACTGGGCGACAGAGACGTTGTTGCCATCGATATCCTTGAGAATATCGGGTTTGAAAGGGATGCGCGGGTACCCTATAAACCCGCGGGCTCCCTGCCGCTGGGCTATCTCAAACGGCTGGAACTGGCACGGTGTATCGCCCTTAGACCGGAAATCATCCTGTGCGATGAAGTCTTCTCCGGCATGAGCATGTCAGAGATTACGAGCATGCTCCCACTGCTCGAAAAGCTGAACATGAGTGGTATCACGCTGATGATGGTGGAGCATCGTTTGAAAGAGCTGTTCCAATTGGCCGATCGTGTGATTGTGATCAATTTTGGTGAAAAAATCGCCGAGGGAGTTCCCGCTGAAGTGATGGCAAAAAGAGAGGTCAAAGAGGCCTATATGGGTGTGGAAAAGAAATGACGAATGTATTGGAAGTCAAGGATTTGATGGTCTTCTACGAGAACGCTCTGGCCATCAACAACATGAGCATCTCCGTTTTAAAAGGGCGGGTAACCGGTGTTTTCGGCGCCAACAGTGCGGGCAAATCCACCCTGATGTATACCCTTTCCGGGATTATTCTGGATGTTCAGAAAAAGGAAAAGATGAAGGGCGGGGAACGTATCGCCGTTATGGGTTCCATCATCTATATGGGAAGGGAGATTTCCGGCGTGCCTCCCTATCTGAGGGCAAAGAACGGCATGGTCCTTTGCCCTGAAAGGCGACGCATCTTTAAGGAGAGTACCGTGATGGAAAATCTGCGTATCGGGGGTATTCTGGCGACACGGGCCCAGGCAAAAAAGACCCTGGAATATGTCTTTGCCCTTTTTCCGAAGCTGAGAACCCTTCGAAGCAGGGAAGGCGGGTTCCTCAGCGGCGGCGAGCAGCAAATGCTTGCAATCGGGCGGGCACTGATGGCGCAGCCCAAACTGCTGTTGCTGGACGAGCCCCTTTTGGGGCTCAGTCCCGCCATGGAGGAACTGCTCACGAATGCCATCACTGATATCAATCGGGAAACAGGCATCAGCATCCTGATTTCGGAACAGTACGCCCGGCCCATTCTTCCCATTATCGACAGGGGGTACGTACTTGAAAACGGCGGCGTTGTGGTGGAGGGCACCGCAGAGGAAATGATGGACAACCCTGATGTAAAATCAGCCTATTTCGGCATGTAGTCATGTGGGCACCAAAGAACGGGAAGTAAAATGAGCACCTCTCAAGAATTAATCATCACGGCTTTTCATCGCGCCTGCGAGAAATATGGCGAGCGAACGGCAATCATTTATCTGGGAAAGCATTTCTCTTACCGAAAACTGCGGGAATTGATCGACCGCTTTGCCACCGGGCTTCATGACATGGGGGTCGTGAGAAATGATAAGATTCTGATCTATCTTCCAAACACACCCCAGTTTCTGATTGCCTATTTGGGGGCCCAGCTCATTGGGGCGGTTCCGGTACCGGTCTCTCCGATTTATACCCCCCATGAACTCGTGTACCTGGCCAATGATACGGACGCGGAAACGGTTGTCTGCCTGGACAGCAATTATCGCTACATCAAGGAGATTTTGCCGAAGACCCGCATCAAAAGGATTATCATTACCACCTATGATGAACTGCTCCCATTTCATAAACGGTTTTTCGGTCTTATGTTTGACAAGGTGCCCCGGGGGCCCGTTGAAAGGGATGAAAATACCCATGGTTTCAAAAGCCTTTTGAGAAAATACCCGCCCAGCCCGCCAAAAATCAAAATCGACCCCGCCAAACAGCTTTGCTACATTTTGTATACGGGCGGTACAACCGGATTTCCCA
>JANQDY010000028.1 GCA_028278625.1 Thermodesulfobacteriota bacterium | reverse complement strand
CATCATTTTGTCAAACTTGCTGAAAATTCAGGAATTATGGAAATGTGCTAAATAATGCCAGATCTTACACATCTTTGCCCATATCTATTTGGGGTGAGTCCTCTCAATATATGCTATCTTTAGACCGCTAAAATGAAAAGAGGTTTCCCGGAGGCTATAAAAAACCATATTTCTTCATTTTATAATATAGCGTTCGGCGCGGCATGTTAAGATTGACAGTCACTTTGTTACGATTCCAGTTATGAGCTTTCAAGGACTCATAGATGAGACTTCTCTCATAGGAAGCGATTAAATCTCGGAAGTCGAGTTTCGAGGAGGAGAGCTGCTCCCCATCGGAAATTCTTCCTGTTTGCGGAATATCGTTTGTTGAAAATTCCTTTCCCAGAAAACTAATGTTTCCAACTGTTAGATATCGTTGCAGTGCATTTTGAAGTTCCCGCACATTTCCAGGCCAGTCATACCTGTATAATGCTTCCAAAACATGGCCGGGTATACGGAAATCCTTTCCGTTTTCTTTAAAGGACGACAGGAAATGATCAATGAGCAAGGGCACGTCATCTTTTCTATCACGCAAAGGAGGTAGGTTTATTGGGACAATATGTATTCGGTAATAAAAATCCTCTCGCATAGTTCCTTTTCTAACCAAATCTAACATGTTTTTGTTGGTTGCAGCGATTATACGAAAATTCGATTCAAGTATTTTGGTGCTCCCCACCGGTGAAAAACCGCCGCCTTCGACAGCTCTCAACAACTTTCCCTGAATGGCGATGTTAAGGTCGCCAATTTCATCAAGAAAAATGTCACCAGTATTTGCCATCTCCAAAAAACCGGGTTTGTCCTTATAAGCGCCCGTAAAGGCGCCCTTTTTGTGCCCAAAGAACTCGCTTTCGAGCAGATTTTCCGGGATCGCATGGCAATTGACAGGTACAAAAGGTTTCTTGCCACGATCGCTTATTTTGTGTATCGCTTGGGCTACCAGTTCTTTTCCGGTTCCTGATTCACCATAAATCACCACATTGGCATCGGAACTTGCCGCCCGGATTATCAGTTCATAGACTTCTTGCATGGCAGCACTTTTGCCAACAATATTACAGAAACGATATCGATCCTTTATGCTGGATCGGAGCTTCAGATTTTCCTGATATAAATCTTCGGCTTTTTCCTGAGTAGCGATTTCGGCAAGTTTTCTATCGTTTATGTCTCTCACCACCGAAAGAAGAGCGAATCTTCCGGCCCATTTGATGGGTGATGTATGGCCTTCCACCCAAAACGTCCTTCCCTCCCTTGAAAAACAGATTCCCTGTTCGATATCCGTTCTTGTAATACCAGCGTTCCCACTCGTATTTTCATTTTCCGATTTGTATTTTTCCGCCAACTCTTTATAGGATTGATGCAATTCCGCCGACATAATCTCCAAAATGTTTTTTCCGATCAGTTGTCTTCGATCTACATAATTAAACATTCGTACGAATGCATCATTTACAACAGTAAGCTTTTCATCTTGAATTACCATTATCCCATCCGCAACACTCGTGGCCAACGACCGATATCTCTCCTCACTTTCCTTTAAAGCTCTCTCAATATATTTTCTTTGGGTGATATCCCTTTGCGAGCCAAAATGTCCAACCATTTCTCCATTTTCATTGTAGATGCAGAAATAATCGCCTAAAAACCAAACTTCTTCTCCTTCAAATTTCTGGCCGTTCTTGAAACGATGTTCTTGTGATTCAACCGTCAGTTTGCCCGCGTCAAAGATCTTTCTCCACATGACACGCGCGTTCTCTAGATCATGGGCAAAAAAATCAGTCAAAGTCAATCCGAGAAACTGATCAATTGTCGCATCATACTGTTTCAGCATGGCTTCATTGACCCTGACGATATGCTGGTGTTCAAAAGCGTAATCCAGGGCCTTTTCCTTGTCGATTTCATCATTCCAGAGAAAAGGCTCTTCTGCTTCCATAAACCAGATTCCTTCCATGCATTGAGAGAAAAACAACTCCATAAAACGATCGCTCTCCCAAAGCTTTTGCTCTGGCTTGATTCGCATCGATCTTTCAGGCAATTCTTTTGAATAATAATCTACAGAATAGTGGGCACGTCCTTCACCATTTTCACTCATTTCGATTCTCCGGTTTCATTAGCTGCAACACTTTTTCCCAAATCCCGTCGGTTTCAGCTTTCAAGTGATGGGGTTTATGTACCGTCGTGCAGCTACTAAAAAACATGGTTTTGACCATTTCAAGAGACAAACTATATTTACTCACGCCCAGTAAACCGATGATACCAAAGGATTTTAGCACGGGATTGCTTTTTTTGCATCTCCTTTCACATAGATTTAGGGTTCTTAGAGCTCACAACGCCATACGCTCTTAATGATGATCCGCAAATCCGCCTCACTCAATCTTAATTGCAGCAATACCCAGAAAGAGGAGCGAGACACAGCGGGGGGCCGCTATTTCATGCCCTTGTTTGTGGTGCCCCGGGAAAACACGGCACTGGATTCGAAGCTCAAAGAGAAAATCCGCCAAAGAATAAGGACGTCCTTGTCGCCGCGCCACTTGCCCGACGAAATCTATGCCGTTAAAGAAGTCCCGAGAACCCTCAATGGCAAAAAACTGGAAGTTCCGGTGAAAAAAATACTCATGGGGTTTTCTTTGGAGGAATCGGTCAACCCGGATTCCATGAGTAATCCCGAATCCATGAACTATTTCGTGGAGCTGTCAAAGACCTTGAATGCCGAATCTTGATGGGAACCGCGATGATACCTCCAAGGGGTTAATGGTTTATCCTCACGTTCTTTTTCCGTCTTGGTCGTAATGATACCACCCTCTCCCGGTTTTGCGGCCCAGCTGCCCCGCTTCCACCTTGCGCCTTAACAACTGGGGAGGACAATATCGTATATCCCGGCTGTCTTCATAGATGGCCGTGAGAGCACCACAGGAAACATCCAGGCCTACCATGTCCCCGGTTTCAAAGGGACCCATTTTACGACCGAAAGCGAGCTTCACGCCCTTGTCGATATCCTCTACGGTACCGATGCCCGCCTCCAGCAAACGGATGGCCTCCACGTAACTGATGAGGTTGATGCGGTTCAATAGAAAACCGGGCACGTCCCTTGCCACGTGAATGGGAGTTCTTCCCAATTGCTCAACAAAGGCGCTTCCCTTAAGAACTGTGTTCTCCGAGGTATCGATGCCCCGGACCACTTCCACCACTTGGCTCATGGGCACGGGACTGAAAAAATGGAGTCCCAACACTTGATCCGGACGACGGGTGGCTGATGCAAGGGAGGTGATGGGGATGGCGGAAGTGTTACTGGCTAAAACGGCATCCGGCCGGCAAACGGCATCCAGCCTCTGAAATACTTCCTGCTTCAACTTGAGATTCTCAGGGACCACCTCAATGGCCAGATCGGCATCCGCGCCACTGGCAAAATCCGTGGTCCCCTTGATCCGGCCCAGAATGGCTTCCTTTTGTTCCGTCAGTTTTCCCTTTTCAATGAATTTCCCCACGGACCAGGCAATATTCCGGAGCCCTTTTTCCAGGATCTCGGTGCTGATATCAAACAGCACCACCTGAATGTCCCTCTGAGCGCAGACCTGGGCAATCCCGCTGCCCATCAAACCCCCGCCGACCACAAAGACGCTTTTTATCTCTGTCATTATTACCTTCCTCCATATGGAATTCATGCCTTATTGCTCACATGAAACAGAGCGGAGAACCGTTATCGCACCATTACCCATCGGACGGCCATGTAATGGCGATGGGACGCACCGGAGACGCGGTGCCTCCCCGGATCTTAAGGGGAGATGCCATGAACAGAAACTCGTAAACCTTTTCTCTGGCCGGATCATCCAAATTCAGCACTTCCAGAATGTGAATGCCGTTTTGAACCAGCAATATCCGGTGAACCGGCAATCCGGCGCCGGGCGTTTTTTCAAGGGCCAGCGTGTCCCCTCCCACGTGCGCGGCGCCCTTTTCCACCAACCAATGGGCTCCGCTCTCCACCAGACCGGGACAACCCCCGTGGTGGGAAACATAAGCGCGGGCATCAGAGTAGTGTTTGATCCAACCGGTACGGATCAGCACGGCGTCGCCGGGCCATATCTCCACATCCTGCTGACGGCAGGCGGCCTTTAGATCTTGGGAACCGATGCCGTGATCAGGGTTCAGACAGTCGGTACCATGGAGACCGGCGATATCCAACAGCAATCCCCGGGCCACCACCGGATCCGCCTGGTCGATACCGGCTTTTTTAAGGCCTTCGTAGCTTTGCCATGGCGATATGTCCCCAACACCGTGCACATGATTGTCAACTGAAATATGCCCCAGAGCGTCCATATGGGTGCCCGTATGGCCGCCGGTGGTAAAAAGGCAGTTTGCCGCCGACGCCTTGCCTTCATAGATCATATCCCCGTGCACCTTGGTCAGGGAAAAGGCGAATGGCGGATGATTGGGATGATGGGGCATGCCAATGTAATAGTCCATCCCGAGATCAAATACCCGGCACTTCTGTGCCATTTGGTGAATATTCCGAAATTCCATTGATGTCATTTCCTCTGCCTGTTGGATAGTTCGCCGGTCAGTTTTTGTTCCATTGTTAAGACGGTCCCAGAAGCTGATGGGCGATGATCAGCTTCTGAATTTCCGAGGCACCTTCGTAAATCCGAAGGGCCCTGATTTCCCGGTAAAGACGCTCCACCGTTGAACCCTTAAGCACACCCCGACCGCCGTGCATCTGAACCGCCCGGTCCACCACCCTGAAAGCGGCTTCGGTGGCGTAAAGCTTGGCCATGGAGGCTTCCTTGGCCACGGATCGGTTTTGGGCGTCTTTGCCCAGGGCAGCCAGATATACCAGTGCTCTGGCTGCGTGCAACTCCGTTGCCATATCCGCCAGCGTCATGCGGATGGACTGAAAATCCGCCAATGCCTTTCCAAACTGCCGGCGGCTTCGCACATGCATCAAAGACGCATCCAGGGCCGCCTGACCGATGCCCACCGCAGCGGCCCCAACGGTCATTCGAAACAACTCAAGGGTCTGCATGGCGATTTTGAAACCCTGTCCCACCTGTCCCAGCAGGTTCTTTTGGGGCACAAACAGATCACGATACTCGAGCAGGGCCAGATCATGGGGGGCCACCGCTTCCAGCCGCTCAGCCACCTCAAAACCCGGCATCCCCTTTTCCAGGATAAATGCGGACATGGCCCTGGGATTGTCCGGAAGCGGACTGCGCACAAAGGTGACCAGAATGTTTGCCGAGTAACCGTTGGAGATGAACATCTTTTGGCCGTTAAGGAGCCATCCGCCGTCCACGGGCTCAGCCAAGGACTCCATGCCGTTTACATCGCTCCCCGCCTGGGGTTCAGTCAGCGCAAACGTGGTGAGGATTTCCCCCCGCCCGATCTTCACCAGAAACTTTTCCCGCTGCTCCCTGTTGCCTGCCAGATGTATGGGATAGCTGCCCAATCCCTGCATGGCCATTGTCAGGTCCGCCGGGCAATAGACCCCTGAAAAGGCTTCACGGGCCAGACAGATGGGAACCGCTTTAATGCCCCGCCCTCCCAATTCTTCCGGCACCAGCAGATTGAAAAACCCCGCACGCGCCATCCGGGCCGCCATCTCCTTCGGCACCTGGTCGGTTTCGCCATATTTTTCAGCCAGGGGCATTAAATGGTCGCGGGCAAAATCACGACAATATGCCTTGAAATCCATTTGATCGTTTGATAGCAAAAATTCCATTTAACTTATCTCTCCTTAAAAAACCCTTGGATCAAGGGGTTGCTCATCTAAAGGGGTCATGGGACCGGCAGTTCCTTTTTCAATATTTTGCCGATGGGGTTCTTGGGCAGCTCATTTAGGAATCGTATCTCGGGAATTTTGTAGGGGGCCAGATGTTGACGGCAAAAATCGAGAACATCCGCTTCAATTAATCGGTGTCCCGGCTTGGGGCTGAGAAAGGCCAGGGGCACTTCACTTTTTGTGGGATGCTTAAGACCGATAACCGCCGCTTCATAGACCCCGGGGTGTTTGTAGAGGACCTCCTCGATCTCCCTCGGATACACATTGTACCCGCCGGTGATAATCAGATCCTGCTCCCGGCCCACCAGATAGAGGTAACCATCCGGGTCCTGGTAGGCGTGGTCCCCGGTGTAGAGCCAGCCCTCCTTAATCCGGGCCCGGTTCTCATCCGGAAGATTGTGATAGCCCGCCGTGCGATTGGGACCTTTGAAAATCAACTGCCCCACCTCCCCTTCCGGAACGTCATTGTCTTCATCATCCACCAGCCTCACCTGCACACCGGATGCCGGGATACCGATGGACCCCTGCCTGCTCATGCCGTAAACCGGCGTACATGCCACCAGCCCCACTGATTCCGACAATCCATAGGCGTCTCTCACCTCGGCCCTGAAGGCCGATTTCCAGCGCTCGGTCAGATCTTCGGGCATGGGCGCGCCGCCCACCAGGCCCATGCGCAGGGAACTCATGTTGTGCCGTTTTGGGTCCAGACGGTTCAGAAGATAACTGAACATGGTGGGAACACCGGGAAACCAGGTCACCCCATGCCGGCCGATGGCCTCCAAAACCGCATCACTGTCAAAGCTTTTCATCACCAGCACGGTGCCGCCTGAACTGAAACTCCCCATGAAGGGGCTGGCAATGCAAAAGATATGTACCATGGGCAGAACAGCCAGGGCCAGGTCATTGGGATAGAGACCGAAGTTTTGAGCAATATTGGGTCCGCCGAAACAGAGATTGCCGTGGGTCAGCATCACCCCTTTGGGGCGGCCCGTGGTGCCCGAGGTGTAGAACAAGAACGCCGGCGTATCCCCGGAAAGCGCTGAAACAACATTTCCAGGCCCACCCGCGGGTCCGTCAACCCCAAGGACCTGAAGCATGGTTTGATGGTCCCGTCGAATCAGCGTTTTCTCCAGGGCCTTCTGCGACGCACCGATTTCATCCAGCCTTTCCCTATAACTTTCATGCATCAACAGAAGCCGGGCCCCCGAGTCCTCTAAAATATGCGCGATCTCCCGGGACGTATAAAGGGTGTTTACGGGAACCACCACGGCGCCGGCCTTCACCGCTCCCATAAAGGCCTGAAAAACATACGGACTGTTATGGTGCAAAACAGCCACCCGATCACCCCGGCGGATGCCTTGCTCCCTGAATCCCGCGGCCAGGGAGTCGGTAATCCTGTCAAACCGATCATAGGAGACAGGCCCCCCTTCGCCGATCATAAACGTTTTGTCGCCATATTGCTTTGTTTTGAATTTTATAAAATCGATCAGGTTCATTATGTCTCCATTAGACTTGTTCCGGGTCTCGAGCAGAAGGCACATGGCCCAATCCTTCCTGATCCTCCGGGATCACAGAACCGTTCTTCCGCCGTCCACGCACAGGGTTTGTCCAGTGATAAAATCCGAAGCGCCGGAAGCCAGAAACATCACCGCGCCCATAATGTCCTGTGGTTCGCCCACCCGATTGAGCGGCGTGGTCTCTAAAACGCTCTTCTTAAATCGAGGATCCTCCAGACGATCCTGAGTCAGCGGAGTTTTGAAGTATCCCGGTGCAACGGCGTTGACATTGATCTTGTGCTCGGCCCATTCGGATGCCAAAGCCTTGGTGAGCATGACCAGGCCCGCCTTCGTCATGGCGTAGACGGAAATGGCAATATTGGGCCGCACCAGGAAGGCCGCTGCCGACGAAAGGTTGATGATTTTTCCGCCGCCTCCCTGGATCATGATCTTGGCGGCCGCCTGACTGCAGAAAAATACGCCCCTCAGATTCACACCCGCGACAAGATCAAAATCCTCGGGCGTCACTTGAAGGGCTTTTTTTGCCCGATTCACCCCCGCGTTGTTCACGAGAATATCCAACCGGCCGAACTCACCGATTATTTCCGACATCACCGCCTCAATGGAAGAGAGGTCCGCCAGGTCAAGGGGTATCAACAGACAGCGCCGTCCCATCTCTCGAATTTCCTTGGCAACGGCTTCCCCTTCCTCAAGGGCCTTGCGGTATGTCACCACCACATGGGCGCCTGCGTGGGCCAACGCCAAAGCGATCCAACTGCCCAGTCCCCGGCTCGATCCGGTTACCAGAGCCACTTTGCCGCTTAAATCGAAGGTGGGATAGGTAGTGTTTTTTGCTATCACTTCATCTCTCCGGAATACCCCCAAAGGATTAAGAGATTATTTCAACCTGGTAAGCTCTGAAAATCGGGTCGGCCGTGACAACCGTGAGCTGACGGGCCTGTGCGGTGGCGATAATCATGCGATCGCAGGGGTCGTTATGAAGCGAGGGGAGTTCCGTGGAACGGCGCTTTGGCCAATTTGTCCAGAGTTTTGGGGGAAAGGCGACCGCCCCCCTGGGCCAACCAGAGCAAGCCGCATGTGTCCAGGAGCATCAACGGGTCTCCGGCCATTCATCGTCATCGAGGGGTTCAGTCGGATCATACGCGATCCGGATAGCACTCATTACCGGGTGCGGTGAAAGACGATCAGGGTGTTCGTGAGGCACCAGATCGGCAACAGGTTTCCCGTTTCGGCAGATAAAAATCCGCTCTCCCTTCTTTTCCACTTCAGCCAGAAGGGCCGAAAGTTGGGTCTTGGCTTCATGCACATTGACGGCTTTCATGGCAGTCTCCTCTATAGACGGAAAAGTTAGTCTAATTGACTAAGTTTGTCAAGCCGTAAGGGTGCTGATCATTCCATGGACTCTGCCACCAGTTCCGTTAAGTCCTTGATCGTAAGATCCATCTTTTGGCGGCGGGCCCGGGTTGCCATGGTGCGGACACACTGCTGGCAGGCGGTAACGACCATGTCAGCACCGGAAGCCTTGACCGCATCCAGTTTCACCTGGGCCACCTGGGCAGAGAGATCGGCATCGGTCATTTCCACGTTGCCCCCGCCGCCGCAGCATATGGAAAATTTGCGGTTCATGGGGAGTTCCGTAAAACTGAGCCCTGAAACGGCCTTTATCACCTGCCGGGGTTCTTCATAGACACCGGTGTTACGGCCCAGATCACAGGGATCATGGTAGGTGACGGTCCCGTTTTGCCGCCCGGTCAGCTTAAGCTTCCCTTCTTCTATGAGCTCCGCCATGAGCTGGCTGGAATGAACCAGCTTTAGGTCCGTGTCGTAGAAATGCCGCCAGGTATGGAGACAGGACGGGCAGGTAAAGACAATCGTTTCGGCACCCACGTCCGCCACCTTTTGAAGATTGTGGGCCTTCATCTCCTCCAGCTTCTCCGGCATGCCGGTCCCCACCAAAGGAAACCCGCAGCACCACTCATCACCCCCCAGGATCGTAAAATCCACACCGGCCTTTTGGAGGATTCGGGCCATGTTGGCGGGGATGTTTTGAACCATGGGAAAAAAGGATGCCACGCATCCCACGAAAAACACCACATCCGCACGGTCTTTTTCAAGGGCCCCCTCAGGAAGCTCCTTGATCAACTCCAGCCATTCGTCCCGGTCTTCCGGGTCGTCATCCGAAATGTTTCGGCTTTCCTCAAGGGTTTTGACCAGCCGCTCTGCGATTTTTGGATAGAACCCCGCATCCACCTGGCATTCGCGGTTTTGAAAAATCAGATCCTTGGTCTGAACACTGGACAGGCAAACGGCGGTACAGGCGCCGCACCCCAGGCAGGTAAAAATGGAACGCTCCGTATCATCACTGAGGGGCAGCTTGTTTTCAATGGCAAAACGGGTAATGGCGTTTCGCCCCCTGGGAGAATAGGCTTCCTGACCGACCACATTGTAGGTGGGACAACTGGGAAGACAGAACCCGCACTTGTTGCATTTGGCCACTTCATCATAGGACAGCTTTTTCAGTTGAACGATATTCATGGTACTTTACCCCGTTTCATATCTTATATTCTGGCTCCTGACTTGTGAATTCCGTCTTTTCAAAGGCCCCCCACAAAGCGGCCGGGATTCATCATGCCAGTGGGATCGATCTTCTGTTTCAGCCGTTCCATGACCGGAAACGCTGATCCGGGCTCCCCCCAGATGTTCAGGTTTTTCTTCAACGCCTGGGGGGCTTTTGAGACCACCAGGGAACCGCCGTTTTCGGTGAAGTGCCGGGAGAGGTCATTGATGGTCTCAACCGCCTTTGCCATGGTCGGTTCATCAGTCCCATCGGGCAGCAGGTGGGCAATGCAGGCACCGTTTCCAGCATGGGCCTGCAGTGCATGGGGCACCCCGGCATTTGAAAAAGCCGTTTCAAGGGTTTCCATCATGGTTCCCCACTCTGAAATCGGAGAACCCGCATTCAGGGTGACCACCCCCGGGTGTTTATTGGACAGGGCCCGGGCCAATCCGCTTACGGCCAGCCAGAAGGTCTGATGGGCATGGTCTTCCAAAACGTGGGATGATTGGCAATCCCCGGCCGTGGCCATTTCCCCCATCTCCCTCCGCATGCGTGCCACTGCCGGAGAGAATCCCTCCAGGGCGATCACGGCCACGTACGATTTTGCATCAAAATCGCCGGTTAATAGAAACGGCACGTTGGCAAAGGCCCGCCCGTTCAACACATCAACCGCTGCCGGAAGGAGCGAGGTATCCAGAACCTGATCCGCAAAGGCCGATGCCGCATCAAAGGTATCAAAGGAGAAGAGCAGGGTCTCCATTTTCTCAGGCAATGGCAGGAGCTTGAAGGTCATCTCACAGAGGACCCCCAGGCTTCCCAGGGACCCCACTGACAGCTTGGAGACATCATAGCCGGAGACGTTTTTGACGGTTTTACCGCCCGACCCCACAATATCCCCGGTGGGCGATACCATGCGAACCCCCAGGATCAGGTCCCGGGGCATTCGGTACAAAAGCCGTCTCGGCCCGCTGCTGTTGGTGGCGATGATCCCGCCGATGGTGGCGCGGTCCGCATCGGGCGGGTCCATGGGGAGAAAAGCGCCGCTGTGGATGCGATCCGAACAGATCACTTCATCGGCCTCTGTTTCAAGATCCTCCAGTGGGAGATAACAGCGATCCTCCTCCGTTCCCAGGCGCGCCTGAATATCCCTGAATTTGACCCCTGACTCCACCGTGATGCTGAGATTCGCCGCATCCACGTCGATGATATGGTTCATCCGCCTGGTGCATATCACCAGATCCAGCCTCAGAGGCGGATTTCCAAGGGCTGTTTTGGTGCCGCTGCCATGGGGTGAAACCGCCAGGTTATGGGACCCTGCCACACGAACAATATCGGCAACGGCTTTGGTGTTTTTGGGAAAAGCCACCGCTTTGGGCAGCAAATGGTCCACCCTGAACCGTTCCAGTTCATCGGCTGCGGTTGTAATGGCCCCTGGGCCGGCCACATCCGTCAATTCTTTGATAACCGCTTCAAAATCTTTCACTTTGTCAAACTCCTTGATGGGGTTTTAAAGGCTACAGACCGCTTCGGGAATCATTTTTCCGGGATTGATGATATTGTTGAAATCAAATGCCTCTTTGATGCTCTTTTCAAATGAAAGGTCCTTGTCACAGAAGATATAGGCGGTTTCCCGCAGTTTTTCGAGCCCCACCCCGTGTTCGCCGCTGATGGTGCCCCCTGCATCGGCGCAGGCCTTTAAGATCTCGGTGGATGCTTTTAATACCCTTTCCTTTTCTTCTTCGTCCCTTTCATCAAACATGATGAGGGGGTGGAGGTTACCGTCGCCCGCATGAAACACGTTTCCGATGGGAAGGTCGTATTTTTCACCGATGGCAATAACTTTGTTCAGCACCTCCGGCAGCTTTGTGCGGGGTACCGTACCGTCGCAGCACAGATAGCTGGGACGCACCTGCCCCACTGCCCCAAAGGCCCCCTTCCGGCCGGCCCAGAGGGTGGCCCGCTCGGCCTCATCCTTGGCCAGTTTCACCTCCCGCACATTGTTCCTGCGGCAGATGTCCATGATTTTGGCCGCGCAATCCTCCATCCCTTCGGGCATGCCGTCCAGTTCGATGATCAGAACCGCCGCGGCATCCAGGGGATAGCCCACCTTGATGGTCTCCTCCACGGCCCGCATGACGCGGTTATCCATCATTTCGAGGGTGGCGGGGATGATCCCCTCGGCGATAATTGCCGATACCGTATTGGCACCGTCTTCAATGGTTTCATAGATGGCCAGCATGGTTTTCACTGCCTGTGGGGCCCGTTCCAGCTTCAAAATGGCCTTGGTCACCAATCCCAGGGTCCCCTCGCATCCCACAAAGAGCCCCGTGATATCGAATCCCGGATGATCCCAGGTCTTTTCTCCGGTCCTGACCACCGTCCCGTCGTCCAATACCAGTTCAAGCCCCTGAATGTGGTTGCTGGTGACCCCGTATTTGAGACAGTGGGGCCCGCCTGAATTCTCCGCGATATTGCCGCCGATGGTGCTGACCTTCTGGCTGGCGGGGTCCGGCTGATACACAAAGCCGTGCTTCTGCACCTCCGTCTGCAAATCCAGGGTGATCACCCCCGGTTCCACGGTGACGGTGCGGTTGGGAATATCGATGTCCAGAATGCGGTTCATCCGGGAGAAGTGGACAACAATCCCGCCGTTCACCGGAATGGTGCCGCCGGTGAGGTTGGTGCCTGATCCACGACCCAGAATGGGAATTTTCTCTTCATAAGCCAGCCGCATCACCTGCGATACCTCTTCAGTGGAACCGGGGAGCACCACCGCATCGGGCATGCCCTTCCCCAGGGAGGCATCGTAACTGTAGAGCATGAGGTCCATCTGGCTTGACAGGACATACTCGGCGCCCACGATCCCTTTGAGCTGCTCTATGAGCTGTTGATGATCCATCTTATTCTCCTTGCCTTTGATAGAGGGGAACCACGTAGGGGCCTTCCGGAACCACCGCCACGCGGTTGTCCCCGTGTCGCTTGGTGCTTTCGGAAACCGCCGTTTCAATGGAGGGAACCGACCGGACACAGGTATTTTTGAGATCCCCGGCCGAAATCCCTTTGGTATAAAGATGAATGTCGGCCACCCGCAGGGCTTTTACCAGCATTTCCGTCTGCCATTCATCGATGTGCGCCTTTTCGCGGGTCATGAGTTCATCCATGAAGGCCTGGGGTCCCAGCCTGGAAAGGTTTATCTGGGCGCCTACAAATTCAGCGCTTCCCATCCCTTCAGAGCAGGCACTGGCGATGATGATATCACCGCCGGGCGACACGATATCCATGACACCGACCATCCCCTTGACGGTCTGGTAATAGGTCTTGTCCAGAGGGTACCCCGCACTGGTGGTGACCACCGTATGAAACCGTTCGCCAACGTCTACCCGGGCGTGGGGCCGCATGAAATCAACCGCCTCAGAATGGCTCTTTAGGATGTCGCCGAAGTTGACAAATCCCAAGTTTCGGTCCTCATCAATCACCACATTCAGGGCCATCATTTCCCCCACGGCCCGCACAATCTCCAGTTGCGCCTGGTGCAGGGGGTTTCCTTCCAGAATGCAGTTGGCGGCCTTTGGGTGTTCCAGAACATGGGCCGTGTGGAATTTCAAAATGGTATCCTGATATGCCACGCCCGGGGCCACCACTTTCCGGCCCCCTGAATATCCCGCCATAAAGTGGGGTTCCACAAGCCCGGTTACGATCTTGAGATCGGCCGTGGCAAACCGCCGGTCGATGGCGATGGGAATACCGCCGGATGTCACCCCCAGATCCACATGGGCGGACCGGTCCCGTGCAAAATGGTTTTCCACGGGCACTGTTTCAAAAACAGCATCTGAACCGATGATCTCCCTCAACTCTTCGCCCTCATTGGGTCGGTGAAGGCCGGTGGCCACCAGGATCATAATGTTTTCCCTGGAAATGCCACCCCTTGTGAGCGTTTCGATCAACGGGGGAAGCAGAATGTCGTTGGGTACGGGACGTGTAATATCACAGATCAGAATGCAGGCGCTTTTCCCGGCCCTTGCCTGCTCCAACAGGGCGGGCGCGCCCACCGGGTGTTCGAGGGCCTGCCGAACGGCCCCTGTAGGATTCGCAAGGGGTGTCATGGGATGCTTTCGAATCACCGTCACATCCAGGTCGTCGGGAAAGTCCACCGCCAACCCTTCACGGCCGTACATCAGGTGAATGTTCATTTCCCATCTCCCATTAGCGCCAATTTAAAAACAACTCGATCCATTGGTCAGGCTCCCTGACACCTTATAACTGCACCCTTATACCATGTTTTTGATCCGATCAAAATCCCCTTCCCATGCCGCTTCCAGAATGGGTCCCATATAGTCGTCCACCAGATCGGCGTTTAGGGGGATGGGCATATTTCGAAGTTTCATGTCCAGCTGGGGGTCCTTGGCCGCCGCGAGGGCCCGTTCCAGGTGGGCCCCGGTGACGTTCGGCACATCCTTCAGACAAACGGGAAAATCCAGGAACCGGCTGAACCCCACCATGCCTCGGGCAACCGCCAGACCCAGGTCCCGGCCGGAGAGTCGTTCCAGGTCCCCGTCAATGTAGCCGTATTTCTGATAGATGCGACCGATCACCCGCAGTTTTTCCTCAATGGCCGGGGCAAAGAAGATCGTGTAGTAGGGATTCATGAGGGCACAGGCCCGGCCGTGGCTCAAGACATCAATGAGGGAGAAGCTGGTGAGATGGGCGCCGGAGGTCCCTCCGATCATGATGGCGTACCCCCCGAGATCCGTTCCCAGGCCAAGGAGGGTCCGTGCCTCGATGTTTTGTGGGTCCTCCTTCACTTTGCTGAGCCCCAGAAGAATCAGCTCCAGTCCCAGTTCCGCCACCTGGGCCGCACGGTCCCGGACCTCCGGGGGTGCTCCGAAATAGACCTCCAGGCAGTGGGCGATGCCGTCAAGCCCCCCGTCCAGGGTCAGGCTCATGGGCTGGGTCACGGTGACATCATAATCGAATACGGAACGGGGCGGAACGATGGCTTCGTCCACAATGAGCTTCTTCTGCCCCTTTACCGGATCCGTGATGTTGGCGTATTTGGTGAGATGGGCACCCGAGCTGGCGGCCATCATGACCGCCACCACCGGCATGATGGTGCGGTCCCTCTCCTGGCACGCCTTCGTGACCTGCCCCACGCCGAAAAAGGGATCGATCTCCGGCTCAATATCCCCCAGGGTGGCCAGCATGGCCGCCCCTTTGGCGGCATCAATGCCCGAGCCGCCGTCGGCCACAACGATCACTTCGGGACGCTTGTGCATGATATGGCTGTGAATGCGGTAAACATCCACGAAGGGGGCATTTGGGGCAGCGGAACGCGCCTCATCCACAACCCGAACCCCCGCGGTTTTTAGGGAAGCCAACACCCTGTTTGAAATGGGTTCAAACCATGGCTGATCAAAGGGTCCCACGAACAGGGCTTTTTTACCCAGCTGGGCCGCAAAACGGCCCGGGGCCTCATCCAGAAGGCCGCTGCCGAATACATAGGTTTCCTTTTTGAAGTTCTTCAGAATGGCCGTTGCCCGATCGATTAATTCCTGCATTTTCATGTCCCTCCCCATTCCATTTACTCGAATTCGCGAATGGCGTCAATGGCAACCCCCATGGAGCAGTCCGTATCCCTTTCAAGGATGACCTCCACGATATAGGGGACACCGGCATCCACGGCCCGTTTCAGAGCCGGCCGTATCTCTTCAGGGGCCGTCACCCGCTCACCCTTTGCCCCGCAGGCGTCTGCAAATTTGACGAAATCGAATCCACGGCCCTGGTTTTCGGGCATGGGAGGTTCCTGAGATAAGTCTGTCTCTTCCGCCCCGCTCACCCCGTCGTACCAAATCTGCACTTCATAATCCATGTCGTAGATGTATTTTTCCGCCTGACGAATGAGCCCCAGATACCCGTTATTCAACACAATACAAACAAAAGGTATTCTGTACATGACCGCCACGGGCAGCGCATCCATGCAGAACTGGAAACCGAAATCACCGGTGACGGTCACCACCTGCTTGTCCGGCCGGGCCACTTTGGCGCCGATGGCGGCCGGCAGATCCCAGCCCAGGGGGCCGGCCCCGCCACAGTCCAGATAATGCCTCGGCTTCGATATTTTCTGAAGCTGTCCGGACCAGATCTGATTCAATCCGATACAGGTGAGAAAGAGGGTCTCTTCGTCAAAAAATCCGTTGATTTCGTGAAAAACCCGCTGGGGTTTGATGGGAACATCATCATAGTCGGTCTTTCGCTCAAGCTCTGTGCGCATCTGGGAAATGTTGAGAGAGGCGGGTCCGGGCCTTATGTTGCGGGTTTCGATTTCCTCCAAAAGGGCATTCAGGGTCAGGCCCGCGTCTGCGCAAACCCCCAGGTCCACGGTGAAGTTTTTGCCGATCTGTGCCGGATCCACATCCACGTGGATGAATTTCCGCTCTCCGGTATACACG